>NZ_ARWG02000004.1:2500-5887 GCF_000384335.2 Hyphomicrobium sp. 99 | reverse complement strand
AAAAACGCGCCGCTGGCTTAGGGCACAGCGGCGCGTTTGAATGGAATGTATAGAGGCGATTGACTTCGTTTTATTTAGAACTTCACATGACGTCTCTGCAGACCTGGCAACGACCTACTCTCCCGCGTCTTAAGACGAAGTACCATCGGCGCAGGGGCGTTTCACGGCCGAGTTCGGAATGGGATCGGGTGCAGCCACCCCGCCATAATCACCAGGTCAGCGGAGACGTCATATGACTTCTATTTCTGGTCTATTCTGGATTGTAATGCCTACGCCCATCGTGCTCTGCGCTACGGCCCGTTAGGGCTCAGCGGCCAAGTGGCCGCCGTCGCTGAGCGACGCCTCGCGGAGGAGCCGGCGCGAGGCGCCGAACAGCTCCGTGAGCGATATCGATGAGCATTGCTAAATGAGAGCAATCAAGCCAATCGAGTTATTAGTACCGGTAAGCTACACGCCTTGCAGCGCTTCCACACCCGGCCTATCAACGTGGTAGTCTTCCACGACTCTCGAGGGAGAACTCGTTTTGAGGTGGGTTTCCCGCTTAGATGCTTTCAGCGGTTATCCCGTCCGTACATAGCTACCCTGCTGTGCCGTTGGCACGACAACAGGTCCACCAGAGGTACGTCCATCCCGGTCCTCTCGTACTAAGGACAGATCCTCTCAATTCTCCTACACCTACGGCAGATAGGGACCGAACTGTCTCGCGACGTTCTGAACCCAGCTCACGTACCACTTTAAATGGCGAACAGCCATACCCTTGGGACCTGCTCCAGCCCCAGGATGTGATGAGCCGACATCGAGGTGCCAAACGACGCCGTCGATATGGACTCTTGGGCGTCATCAGCCTGTTATCCCCGGCGTACCTTTTATCCGTTGAGCGATGGCCCTCTCACAAAGAACCACCGGATCACTATGACCGTCTTTCGACTCTGCTCGACTTGTCAGTCTTGCAGTCAGGCTGGCTTATGCCATTGCACTCGACGGTTGATTTCCGACCAACCTGAGCCAACCTTCGTACGCCTCCGTTACGATTTAGGAGGCGACCGCCCCAGTCAAACTGCCCACCATGCGCTGTCCCGGATCCGGATAACGGACCGCGGTTAGACAACCATAATCACTAGGGTGGTATTTCACATTTCGGCTCCACCCGAGCTAGCGCCCAGGTTTCATAGCCTACCACCTATTCTACACAAGCAGTCACGATTGCCAGTGCAAAGTTGCAGTAAAGGTGCACGGGGTCTTTCCGTCTAACCGCAGGAACCCCGCATCTTCACGGGGAATTCAATTTCACTGAGTGTGTGCTGGAGACAGTGGGGAAGTCGTTACGCCATTCGTGCAGGTCGGAACTTACCCGACAAGGAATTTCGCTACCTTAGGACCGTTATAGTTACGGCCGCCGTTTACTGGGGCTTCGATTCAAGGCTTGCACCTCTCCTCTTAACCTTCCAGCACCGGGCAGGCGTCAGGCCATATACGTCGTCGTTGGACTTAGCATAGCCCTGTGTTTTAGGTAAACAGTCGCCACCCCCTAGTTTGTGTCCTGCCCTTCCGGTTGCCCGAAAAGACAGCCTGCTTCTCCCGAAGTTACGCAGGTAATTTGCCGAGTTCCTTCAGCACACTTCGCTCAAGCTCCTTGGTATTCTCTACCAGTCCACCTGTGTCGGTTTCGGGTACGGTCTACGTGGGGGCTATTTCCAGGGACACATTCGCTGCCTCGGCAATCCAATAAGCCTCGACAACTTGCTGCATCCGTCACACACCCACTGGCCCACGAATATTAACGTGGTTCCCATCGACTACGGCTTTCGCCCTCGCCTTAGGGGCCGGCTAACCCTGCGCAGATTAACTTTACGCAGGAACCCTTGGACTTTCGGAGGAAGTGTTTCTCACACTTCTTTCGTTACTCATGTCTGCATTCGCACTTCCGATACCTCCAGGAGCCCTCACGGGTCTCCCTTCACAGGCTTACGGAACGCTCCGCTACCGCGTGCATTGCTGCACACCCGCGTCTTCGGTACACTGCTTTAGCCCCGTTACATTTTCGGCGCAGGAACCCTTGTTTAGACCAGTGAGCTGTTACGCTTTCTTTAAATGATGGCTGCTTCTAAGCCAACATCCTGGTTGTTATGGGATTCCCACATCCTTTCACACTTAGCAGTGATTTAGGGACCTTAGACGGCGATCAGGGTTGTTTCCCTCTTCACGACGGACGTTAGCACCCGCCGTGTGTCTCCCAGATAGTACTTCCAGGTATTCGGAGTTTACTTAGGTTTGGTAACCCTGTAGGGGCCCCTAGCCCATGTAGTGCTCTACCCCCTGGAGTATTCATCTGAGGCTCTACCTAAATAGATTTCGCGGAGAACCAGCTATTTCCTGCCTTGATTGGCCTTTCACCCCTTGCCACAGTTCATCCGAGGCTTTTTCAACAGACACCGGTTCGGTCCTCCAGTGGGTGTTACCCCACTTTCAACCTGACCATGGCAAGATCGACAGGTTTCGGGTCTAATCCGACGAACTGAACGCCCTGTTCAGACTCGCTTTCGCTACGCCTACAGCTATCGCCTTAAGCTTGCTCGTCAGACTAAGTCGCAGACCCATTATACAAAAGGTACGTCGTCACCCTTGCGGGCTCCGACTGTTTGTAGGCATCCGGTTTCAGGTACTATTTCACTCCCCTCGTCGGGGTGCTTTTCACCTTTCCCTCACGGTACTGGTGCACTATCGGTCGGTAAGGAGTACTTAGGCTTGGAGGGTGATCCCCCCATGTTCAAACAGGATTGCACGTGTCCCGTTCTACTCGAGGATAAAGCTCTGCATTACCTGTACGGGGCTGTCACCCGCTGAGGCCCACCTTTCCAGATGGTTCCAGTTGTCATTGCTTTATCACTGGCCTAGTCCGCTTTCGCTCGCCACTACTCGCGGAGTCTCGGTTGATGTCCTTTCCTCCAGGTACTGAGATGTTTCAGTTCCCTGGGTTTGCTTTTAACCCCTATGTATTCAGGGCTAAATACCTTCTGATGACACCCTGAAATCCGCACCCGCTTTCACAGGTGCAAATTTCAAGATGTCGAAGGTGGGTTTCCCCATTCGGAAATCTTCGGATCAACGGCTGTTCGCGCCTTCCCGAAGCTTATCGCAGCGTACCACGTCCTTCATCGCCTCTTACCGCCAAGGCATCCACCAGATGCCCTTAAGTCACTTGATCGCTCTCATTTGCAATGCTCACCACACAAGGCATCCAACACCTACCCCTCGGCAAAGAAGGAGTGCCAATCACCAAGCGCGTTTGACTGTGAGCATTATTCCAGAAAGACCAGGTCCATTCACGAGAGCCACACACCAAAGCATGCAGCCCGCATAAACGAACCAGAAGTCAATCAGACTAAA
>NZ_ARWG02000003.1 GCF_000384335.2 Hyphomicrobium sp. 99 | reverse complement strand
GGTTAACAGCAACATGCGCAACGGATTTCATCGGGAATGTCAAATAATTCAGCGATTTCAGCGCATCACCGATTCAGTATCGCACCCATGATGGATTGGACGGCGCTCTGAAAAAACAAAAGCCCGGCAATGGGTTAAGCCGGGCTTCATTCGTCATGTAATACTTATGTGGTCACTCGGGGGTGCTGATCGGTTCCCCTAATCTGATCGGCTCGTGGTGGCGTCTCGTCGACTCGACGCGCTCGATAATTCCAAGAAGCAGATTGCGCCGCATCCTCATATCTGCCGTCGTTTCGCGCAACTCCTCGCGCACTGAATGATAGAGATCCAGCAGCAACGATGAATTTGCAGGGAAGCGTTTGCGGTATCCCTGAATCTTCTGTTCGGCGGCTGCTTCAAATTTTGCAATCGTCTCGGTAAGGTCTGCGATGCTCTCGCGCACAAAAGCCTCTGCCGTCGCGGGGTCGTTTAGGTCGGCTGGGTCCATCATCTTCTCCCTTGAAGCCGTTCGCGCTTCGCTGCTTTTACGGCCTTTCGCACTTCTCGCTTTATCCGTCGCCAGTTGCGACCATTGAAGCGCTGCCTTGCCTCATAAGAAATTTGCACGCCTCTGTAGAGTTGCCCCCAATCAACTCCTGGCAAGTCCATGCGGATCAGGTAGCGATGCGGCGCTTGCATGTCTAAAATAGCGTCATCCAAAATCGGGTTCTGCTTATTCAGGATTTCAGCGACAATACTTTCCGCCGCGCTCCCGGATGCGTCGATTAAGGATGGATAGGTTTGCGATTCCTTCACTTTATCGCCTCCCTTGAAGCTGTTCTTCTGCCTCTGGCAACTCTCGCAATTCGGGGTCGTCTATGGTCAATGTAACTCCGCACCGACACGTTATCCTGGTCGGTATTACCTTCGGCCTAGATGTGATCTTGTGCTCTGTGCCGCACCTATCGCAATAGTAGATAACTGGCATTTAGCGCCTCCCTTGAAGCTGGTCTTCTGCTGGCAGAGCCGGGAACGTAGTCGTGCGCCGATACTCGTGTGCGCTCTCGGTCTGGTTTCCGTGCTCATCAAAGTAGCGGATAAGTTCGCCGCGCAATTCTTCCGCCCTGCCTCTCGGTCGGCCGCCGAACGCGCAAACGATCAAGATCCAAAGCGACTGTAAGACGAGGGATCGAAAGAATTTTTCTTCGCTCATTGCTTCATCGCCTCCCTTGAAGCTGACAACATTAGTCTATCGCAGGGTACTCGTTTTCGGGTGCCCACACGTTGATTATTGCTTTGTTCGTTGGCGCGATGATCATGACATTGCGCACTGAAAGGGCGGCTTTGTCCTCATCTAGAACTATGTAGTCGTCTGGTCGGGGCAAAGCAGACAGTTCACCCTCCCATATCTTGCGTACTTCCGGCGTGCCGCGCACGTTGCCGTGAATTTCAACCTTCACTTTACCGTCTCCCCTGCAACTGATCGTTTTCCTTCTGCGCCGCTGCTCGGCGGGCGTCAATCCATGCCGCCAAGTCCTGAAGGTGAACGCCGCGCGCGGCCTTCTGGCTCGTCTCGATCCGCACAATCGGCAAATCGATCTCGCCAGCGGTCGCCTTATATGAAAGCTTCGCGGGCGTCAGGTGGCTGAAGTAGTCGCGGCAAACGTCGTCAAGCGGAATGACCGCCTTGCCTTCATATTGAGCCATCAAAAGGAATGCTGTGTTCATGGCATCACCAAAGGTCGATTTCATAGATGCGCTTTTCGACGGCTTGCATTTCGACGGGGGTCAGTTCGAACTTCTCCCCGTCGAGGTAGGCGGTAAGCTCGTCGATCTCGCCGCCCTCTGCCGGGTAGCAATTCTCTGCGGGGCCGTAGGTCTGGGCCGGGTAGTATGGCGTCAGAGAATATTCGACTTCGACCTCGATCTGCTCGCCGTCGCGCTCGATGGTGCAAGTGGTGCCGTACATTGTGCATTGCCTCCTGGTGTCAGTAGGGCCTGAGTTCAGCGGTCGGGATGCGCGGCAGCAATTTGAACGCGGCGGCGCGTGCTGAATCATGTTTGAGATTGAAAGCCGCTCGGGCTTCGGAAATCTGCCGGGCCGCGAGCACGGCGCGAATGTGGGCCATGAATGGTGCCCATTTCTTCGCGCTCGCCTTTAGGCGCTTGTGCGTTCGGCCTCGGCTCTTGCCCTGCGGATCGATCCAGTTCGAATAAAAAACGTGATCGAGTTGGTCGCGGCTGAACCAGATGTGATAGCGGCGGTTGGCTTTCACATCGCGCCAAGTAATGAAGACCTTGCCGCCGGTGGCGGATTTGACCTCGATGGTTGGGAATTTCTTTTTCATGTTGCGGCTCTGTGTTGCGATTTCCACAACACATAACATCAGAGCGCAATAGTCGTCAATGGGGGCAAATAAAAAGCCCGGCAATGGTTCGCCGGGCTCGGTCGTCAATCGGGTATCTCGTCGTCGTATTCGCGGCTGAGCGGGTCATAGCGGCGGGGTTGGGTCATTATCCCTTCTGCTTCCGGCGCTGGCTTCTTCTTGGTCGCGTCGAGTGCGTCGTCGATGATCCGCATAAGCTCTGCGTATTCAACGCCGCCGATATATTCGCCGATGTGCGCTCCTCGGTACAGCTTAAGTTTCCCCTTCGCGTACAGCAGGGCCGACGCCAGCTTCATTTCGAGTTCGGTCATTGCTGCCCATTTCGCTGATTCCAAAGCCCGACAACGCGTTCCGCCGTGCCATCATCCGTCGCGCAATTGCAGCCTCTACACATTACGAAGGAATTGCCTGGGCTTCCGGTCACAAGAACGGGGTCCGAATATAAAGGCTCACAGAACGGGCATGGCTTAAGTGGCTCGCTCATCGTGATGTCGCCTTCTTCGTCTTCGGAGCGGCGTTGTAGAGCGCAATCGCTTTTTGCCTGTCGTAGCCGTCATAGATATGCGCCTCGTCGACGACGACGACGCAACGGCCGATTGGCGCGATCAGGAACCGGGCGCTGCGCGACGTGTCGCTTGCAAGCTGATCAAGCTGCTTGCGCCAGTTTTCAATGTCGTCCTCGGTCAATTTCAACGTGGCGAATAGGTCTGTAGTCGGTGTGATGCTGGTCATTTTTAAATCAGGCTCCCTGCCATAAGTTTTTGATTTTCGGCCTCTGCCCGCTGGTCAAGCCAATGCTGGGCGCTGAACTTCGTCGGCTCGTCCAGGTCGCTTTCGTTGATGATCCATCGCAGATAGCTCGTCGGGACTGCCGGATCGTCGTAACGAAGTCCCTTGTGCTTCTTGCCGAACGTGATCCGCGATTTAAGCGGCGGCTCGTCGCTCCACGCGAACATTTGCGCGTAGCTAGGTGAAAGCAGCGCGAGTTGCACGAATACTGCGGCGGTCACGTAGCAGTCGGAAAGCGCGCGGTGCGGGGCGATGCTCTCCCGCGCCATGCCGAAGGGCTCGACAAGCCCGAAGTAATAGCGAAGGAACTGGTTGCTGTGGCTCGGCAGATCCGGAAGCACGCGAAGCGCAACCTTATAAGTGCAGATCCAACGCTGCGATCTAAGCCAAGGCTTTAAAAATGCGCGCTCGAAGTCCGCATTATGAGCGACGAAAACAAGCTCTGCGTCGTCGTGCTCGGTAAACGGAACTAGCGCCTGATCGATGGGCGGAGCGCCTATCAGATCCTTGTCGACGATGTGATGAGCAGCCGACGCCTCGGGAGGCATCGGCTTCGAGATAGCGGCGAACGTCGACAACGGGTTCCTTACGCAGAACAGGCCGTCGACTTTCTTCAGGTCGACGGATGCAATCTCGCAGATCTCATCTGCGCTTGGATCGGTCCCGGTCGTTTCGGTGTCGATGATGCGGACTGTCATCACGACACCTCCACATCAATATCGCGCACGTAAATCGGGATAACACCGAACAGAAACCATCCTTCGCGGGTCACGTAATAATGGTCAGATTTTCCGGTGATCCCATGCCGAGATTTCAATTTGCGGCTCATCTTCCAGATGCGCTTCGAGATCATGCCGCGACCTCCGAGTTGAGCTCGCGGTCGATTGCTCGGCGCGCGTCGCGCTCGGTCCGGCCGGTGAAGGCAATAGAAACGTCGTCGTTGATGTCGATGCGGCCTGGACCTGCGCCGTAATAGGCGCTGTCCGGATCTCCGATGTGCCTAACAATCTCATCGCGATACTTGGCGATGTACTCGTTCAGCGCTTCCCGCGTTTTGCGGGCCGTGTAGCCGACGATGCGGCTATTGCCGCCGATGACTAGCTGGACTTCGTAGCGAGTGCGGCGAAGCTCCATCTGCTCGAGAGTGCGGGGCAGAATGTCCATGATCAATGCTCCACTTCGTCATGGACCCGAACGATGTCGGCTCCGTCCCAGTCGAGAAGGCGCGGCGTCTCGCTCGTCACTTTTGCGGCTTTGATCTCGAAGACGTGGGCGGTTGCGCGCTCGCGCGCGTCGAGATCCCAAGCCTGTGCCCAAAGGTCCAACGCGGTTTGCTTGCTGGGCGCGATTGCGAACTGGTCGAAATTGTCCACGCTGATAGCGCAGGCGATGAAGTACAGACGCATTTGATGTGCTCTCCGTTGCGATGGCCGCAACATTCACACATCGATCCACACCGCGTCAATAGCCCGTTGCGATATTCGCAACGATGATGTACGTCTAGCGCATCAAGCGGGGCGGGTGTTGTGATCGAAAGAGCATCAAAAAAATCTTCACAGCACAAGATATTGCGGTCTGCCAGTAACCTTAATGGCCGCGACCCACAACATGATGTGTTTTGCGTTGCGATTGGCGGATGGGCCTCAATCGCATTGCCAACCGTTGACGGCCATGCTGTCGACCCGAGCACGGCTCGGCGCAATTCGGGCCGGGACTAATTATGGAAAAATACACGTTCGCAGATTGGCAGTCGGGCAAGTTGCCGCCGAAAGGCTGGGATTGCGCCGACGCGGTGGCTGATGGCTGGGGCAAGGTCGAGCTAGACACTTACATGCGCGAAACGGCCATGCCGGTCGACGAGTGGCGGGCGTGGCGCGCTGAGCAATTCCCTGGCGACTTTGAGAAGCCTGCCGCGCGGCCGTCGACCGTAACCCCTGCCGCGCCTCCTGCTCCTGCCGGGAAGTCTTCGCAAGATATCATCCAGCAGCTTAAGCAGACGCAGCAGGAGAAGCCGGAAGAAGCGACGGTTACGAATATCCATACGGGCGCGAGTTACCCTGCAAGCGAGTTCTGGGCCGATACGTTCGTGAAGACAGACAAGGGCGCAATAAAGCCCGGCGCTACGTTCAACTGGGCGCTGCTTCTCGAAAACCAAAAGGAAATGAAAGGCGTGCTCGGATATGACGAGTTCGCCGGGCGCGTCTCTATCGTTCGTCGGCCGCCGTGGGACAAGGAGCCGGGCGACTGGTCGACGCGTGGCGTCAACGATGTCGACATATCGCGCATCGTGGAATGGCTCGAACAACGGCAGATGACGCCGAAGTTCTCCAACGTCGTCCCGGTGATCGAGCGCGTCGCGCGCGGTCAGTCGTTCCATCCGGTGAAGGATTATCTCGCGGCGCTTCCTGCATGGGATGGCGTGCCGCGTTTAGACGGATGGCTCGAGACTTACGCTGGTGTCGAGGCAACGCCGCTGAATAGGGCGTTCGCGCGCAAGGTGCTTTGCGCCGCTGTTCGCCGCGTGCGCCTGCCGGGCTGCAAATTCGATCACGTCCTGGTGCTGAACGGGCCGGAAAATCTCGGCAAGTCCCGGCTGATCCGCGCGCTCAGTCCCGACGCGCGCTGGTTTGGTGATCAGCTTCGCATCGGATCGGACGCGAAGACGGTAATCGAACAGTCTTCCGGCAAGTGGCTGATCGAGATGGCTGAGATGATCGGCGCGGGCCGTCGCGAGGTCGAGACGATTAAGCACTTCGTGACAACGCAGTCGGATCGCGCGCGCAAGGCGTATGCGCGGACGGAAACGGAAGTGCAGCGGCAATTCATCCTGTTCGGCACGTCGAACGAGAAGCGGTTCCTGACCTCTCTGACGGGCAATCGGCGGTTCTGGGTCGTTGAGGCCGGTAAGGCCGATGTCGACGGCTTGTCCGCTGTTCGTGATCAGCTTTGGAGTGAAACGGTCGCCGCTGAGCCGGACGAAAACCTGTACCTTGAAGGCGAGCTTTACGAAGCGAACAACGCGGCCAATACAACGAAGACGGATTTCGGCGCGTGGGGCGATCTGCTCGACGGCGTTATTCCGGACGGGCAGATCAAGCTGCCGGTACGTGAGGCGTGGAAGCTGATCGGGCTTGATGAGGGCAGCTTGCATAAGATCAGCGACCTACAGCGGCGCTCGTTGCAGAAGGCGCTGGCCGGGCTTGGCTTTGATCCTGATGTTAAGAACCTGCGGCGGCGCGGGGCGCAGGTGAAAGCCTACGTTCGCGGCGAACCGAAATTTGCGAAGTGGTGGCCGCATGAGGCGGGCGATGATCCACCGCCAGCCGAGACGCTTACGACAGATTGGTGAGATGGAGCCCGCGAGAGCGGGCTTTTTCTTTGGTCGCTTTTCGTCGGCTGCTACCAGCTACGCCCTGCTACCAGCTAATTTTGAGCCGGTAGCAGAGCCGGTAGCAGCGGCAAGTTCCTGATTTTGCTGCTCTTTTCTCTCTTCTGCTACCAGCTACCAGCTATATAGGGTAAACATATGTGAAAAGTGGGATAGAGATAAGCATATACATCATACATGAGAATATAAATGTTGGCGAAAGTGAGCCGGTAGCAGCAAAGCCGACCGGAATAAGCCAATAAAATCAGAGTGTTGGACTGCTACCGGGTCAGAGTTGAAAGCCAGTAGCAGTCGGTAGCGGACTAAAATCAAAGAGCACTGCCGGTATTGTGGTGCGATGTGATGCGCCGTGCGTGCATGACGCCAACCATCGCCGCGTAAACATGGCGGCATGTCAGAGCTAACGGCAAAGCAAGCGCTGTTCGTGCGCGAATACCTGATCGACCTGAACGCAACTCAGGCCGCGATACGTGCTGGCTATTCTCCGAAGACTGCATCCCGCATCGCTCACGAGCTACTTGAAAAAACTCAAGTCCGTGAGGCAATCGACGCGGCCAAGATTGAACGCGCTGAGAAGACCGGCCTAAGCGCGGAACGCGTGTTGCTCGAAATTCAGCGCATGGCGTTCTATGACCCGGCTGACCTGATCGAGATCGCGCGTCCAATTGAAGATAGCGACTTGGACGGCATCGACTGCGGCGCGATTATCGAAGTCGACGGCAAGCGAATGGTTCTCGATGGCATCAGCGAGCCGCGAGACATCAAGAAGCTTCCCGAAGACGTGCGGCGCGCAATCGTTGGCTGGGGCTATGACCGCAACCAGAATTTCGTGCTGAAGCTCGCGGACAAGTCGAAAGCGCTCAATCAGCTTGCGCGGCATCTGAGCCTCTACAACGACAAATTGGAAGTGAACGGCGTCGATGCTCTCGCGGAGCGATTGGCGCGTGCAGCAAAGCGCGAGGGCAAATGATCACCTGGGAAGTGATGGATCGAACGGCGATGATCCTTGGCTATGTGATGATGCTCGGGCTGATCGTCCTGGTCGTCATGGTCGCGTATGTGCTCGTCGACGAGGCCAGCCGCGCATATCTCCAAGTGCGCCGCATCGAGCGCGTGTCGCTCGGCAAGGGCAAGCGCGTGAGTGCTAGGCTATTCTGGGGCCGGTGGCGCTCGGAATACATGGCGAGCTATACGCGGCTGATAATCCGGGGCGTCGCTCTTCCTCACGATCCGCGCAAGCCGATCCGGCGCGACTGGTGACGCAATGGCTAGTGCTCAGCGCAAGGTCGGCATCGGACACAACCAAGATCCGAACGACGAGATCATTGATTTAGCCGCTTCCTGCCAGTTCGATCCTGACCGCTGGTCTAAGGTCGCATGGGATTGGGGGCACGGCGATCTCGAAAAGCATCCTGGGCCGCGTGAGTGGCAGAGCGATATAAACCGCGTCATTCGCGATCACTTGGCCGATCCAGAGACGCGGTATCAGCCGCTACAGATCGCGGTCGCGTCTGGTCACGGCATCGGCAAATCTGCCGAAATGGGCATGCTCTCAAATTGGGCGATGTCCTGCTGGGCAAATGCCAAGGTCGTTATTACCGCCAACACCGAAACGCAGATGCGGACGAAGACAAGTCCGGAAGTCGGCGGCTGGTTCAAGCGCTCGATTACCGGACATTGGTTCGACATCAACTCGCAATCGATCAAGTCGAGAGATCCCGTCGCCACGGATAGCTGGCGCATGGACTTCGTGACGTGGAGCGAACACAACACGGAAGCGTTCGCCGGTCTGCACAATCAAGGCAAGATAATCCTGCTCCTGTTCGATGAGGCGAGCGGTATCGCGCCGAAGGTTTGGGAAGTCGCTGAAGGCGCGATGACGGACGAAGACACCGTGATCATCTGGGTCGCGTTCGGCAATCCGACGCAGAACAGCGGCCGGTTCCGTGAGTGCTTCAGGCGTTTCCGAGATTTCTGGGTCACGCGGAACATCGATAGCCGGACTGTCCCAGGCACAAACAAGAAGTTCTTCGAACGCCTCCTGAAGCAATACGGCGAGGATAGCGACGTTTTCAAATACCGCGTGCGAGGCCTCTTTCCGGAGCAGTCGGCTATGCAGTTCATTTCTACAGCGGATGCAGACGCCGCTCGCAATCGTCATTTGCGGCGTGAGCAATACAGTTTCGCCCCGGTCATTATTGGCGTCGATCCGGCATGGACGGGTGACGACAGCCTAGAGATCTACATGCGGCAGGGCTTGTATTCGAAGCATCTGCGCTCAATCCCGCGGAACGATAACGACATTCAAATGGCGAACCTGATCGCGAGCCTGGAAGATGAATATCAGGCCGACGCGGTGTTCATCGACGCGGGCTATGGCACAGGCATCAAGAGCGCTGGCGATGTCATGGGCCGCTCGTGGCGTCTGATTTGGTTCTCAGGCAAGGCTATCGATCCCGGCTATCTGAATAAGCGCGCCGAAATGTGGGGGCTCATGAAGCTCTGGCTGAAGCAGGGCGGCGCAATCGATCCGAAAGATACGGAGCTTTATGACGATATTGTCGGGCCGGAAACCGTTCCTCGCACGGATGGCAAGATCCAACTCGAAAGCAAGGAAGACATGAAAGAGCGCCTTCTGCCGTCGCCAAACAAGGGCGATGCGCTGGCGCTCACGTTTGCCGAGCCGGTCGCGAAGAAGGTTCGCTTGCAAGAGAAGACGACAGCCAACGGCGAAAGCTATCACTCGGTCACGACCGATTACGACCCTCTCGAGTGAAGGCGACAACCGTTCGCGTGATTTGGTGCGCTCCTAATCCGGAGTGCAGCAATGAGCGAACTAGAACGCCTCACAATCGCGAAGAATGCCGCCGCTAACGGGCGCGCGCTTTGCGTCCTTTTGTTTGCCGCCTGCATCGCGGTCTATCTGATCGAACATAACGCTCTCTATGTGAAGCTCGCCGTTCTGTCCGCGCTTCCTTTCGCCGTGTCCTACGTCGCTGAGGCGACGCAATCGCGCTTAGGCGCATTCGTTTCGCTGTTCATCAGCACGTTCTGCGTCGCCATCGTAACCCTCCATCTCTTAGCCGTTTAAACGAAAGGTGCCGCTATGTGCATTCTTCCGCAGTCTTCATCTACGCCAAAGCTCCAAGAGCCGACGCAATACGCTCAGCAGCGCTCTCCTGATGGCGATGCCGCTCGCTCGGCGTCGTCCAGACGGACGCTCGATCGGATGCGAGCCGGAACGCAGACGGTTCTTACGTCTGGCTCTGGCGTCACGTCGGTAGGCGATACCGGCAAAAAGACGTTGCTCGGGCAGTAACGCATGCGTTTCCGGCTGTTCGACAAGGCAAGCAATAAGCAGGTCCACGAGGGCGTAATGCCTCGTAACCCCGCGCCTCCGGTGATCATCTGGGGCGCGCGGGCCTTTCTTCTCTCAGGCGAGCGCACGGAAGCGAAAACTGACGGCGGCCACGTCGTCGGCAATTACGTGGAAGTCGACGCGTTTCAGATTGGTGGCTTCAGATGAGCGCGAACGCTCCGAGCAACGAGACGCAAATCGCCTATCACCGCAGGCGTTGCGAAGAACTGAAGCAGATCCGCCAGCCGTGGGAAAGCGACTGGCAAGAGCTTGCGAACAATGTCGATCCGACGCGGTATCGCGCGCAATTGCGTGCTGAACGCGCCGCTTCGCGCAAGAAGATTATCGACGGGACGGGAACGCTCGCCTATCGCACGCTGAAATCAGGCATGCATTCGGGCCTGACATCGCCAGCCCGGCCTTGGTTCAAGCTCGCGGCCGAAGATCCGGAACTGCGAGACTTTGCGCCGGTCAAGCAATACCTGTCTCTGACCGAGGAACGCATGCGCAAGGTGTTCTCGGCATCGAACCTCTATACCTCGTTCCATACAGGATACGGCGATCTAGGCCTGTTCGGTCAGTCGTGCGGCATCCTCGTCGAAGACGACGAAAAAGTAATTCGCATGATCCAGCTTTTGCATGGGACGTTCTGGATCGCGCGCGATGAAAAGGGCCGTGCGACGACGCTCTATCGCAATTTCCGCTGGTCGGTTCAGCGGATCGTCGGGCGCTTCGGGCTGAAGAACGTCAGCAATCGCATCCGCGAGAAGTATGATTCCGGCCGATACGATGAGACTTTCGTTATCTGGCAGGCAATCGAGCCGCGTCTAAACCGCAATCCGGACAGCGCGGCTAAGTGGGATATGCCTTATCTCTCGAACTATTGGGAGGAAGGCGGCGACGGCGACAAGCTTCTTGAAGAAAGCGGCTTCGAAGAAAACCCGATTATCGCGCCGCCGTGGGAACTATCGGGAGATGATCACTACGCGACGTCGCCGGGGCAAGATGCCATCGGTGACGTGAAGATGCTGCAAAAAGAGCAGTCGCGGAAGCTCGAAGGCATAGACAAGCAAGTCCGGCCGCCGATGACGGGACCGACGAGCATGCGAAACAACCCGGCTTCGCTTCTGCCGGGCTCGATTACCTACGTCGACGCCCAAAGCGCCAACGTCGGCTACCGCCCTGCAATGCAGGTTGATTTGCGCCTGGGCGAGCTTCGCGAGGACATCAACGAGACGCAGAGGCGCGTAGATCGCACGTTTTACGCTGATCTGTTCCTGATGCTGGCGAACATGGAAGGCATTCAGCCGCGCAATCAATTCGAGATCGCGGAGCGCAAGGAAGAAAAGCTGCTGGCGCTCGGGCCGGTGCTCGAAAACATTTACAACGGACAACTCGAGCCGATTATCGAGCGCTCCTATGCGATCATGAACAGGCGCGAAATGCTGCCGCCGCCGCCTCCTGATCTGCAAAAGAAAAACCTCGGCATCGAATATACGTCGATGCTGGCGCAAGCTCAGAAGGCCGTCGCGACTGGAAGCATCGAGCGCGGTGTTGCGTTCGTCGGTCAGTTGTCTGCTGTGAAGCCTGACGTTCTCGACAAGATCGACGCGGACGAAGCTGTAGACGTGTACTTCGATTATATCGGCGTGCCGCCGTCTATCGTTGTGCCTGACGATGAAGTTGCGAAGACCCGCCAAGCGCGCGCGCAGAAGCAGCAGGCGGCAGAAAGCGCGGCGATGGCGGCCACAATGGCACCCGCTGCAAAGCAGGGCGCGGAAGCCGCGTCGGTGCTCGCTGATGCTCAGAATAACGCTGGCGGCGGCGCGCTGCTGCAAAAGCTGGGGATTGGCTGATGCGCGAGGATTTAACAGAACAACTTTCGCCCGCGCAAATCATCGAACGCGCGGAGATGTCGAAGGCGTTTCGCGATGTCTTCGCGTTGGCCGGTGGCAAGCGCGTTCTGTTCTGGATGCTCGAACAGTGCGCGATCTACACGGACGCTTACACAGGCGAAAACAATTCGACGAATTACGCGCTCGGGCTGCAATCGGCCGGCCGAAAGCTGATCGCAAAGCTCGATGAGATCGACCCGCAGTTCTATCCCGAATTGCTGCTGGCGATGAAGGAAATTCGGGAAGCGGACAAGGCAGCGGCGAAGTCGCTTGCTGAGAAATTGGAGCCTGAAGACGATGCAGACATTGCTTAGAAGCGTATTCTTTCCCGCGTTTTTCTTCGCGCCTGATGATGAAGGCGCTGGCGGCAATACGCCTCCGAGCGATCCAGGCACGATCCTGTTCCCCAACGAGAAGCCTGCCGATCCGGCTGCGCCCGTTGATCCTGCGAAGCCTGCGGAAGCTACGCCTGCCGGTGATAAAGCGCCGACCGATTGGAAGGAATACGTCGCAGATCCGAGCAAGAGCGATGCGGAGAGCGCTGCGGCGAAGGCTGAGCACGACAAGACGAAACCGGCAGAAGACAAGGACAAAAAGAGCGCCGATCCGCTCGATCAGGTGCCTGAAGACGGCAAATATAACCTGACGATGCCGGACGGCGTAGAGGTCGACAAGGCATTGCTCGACAAGCTCAGTCCACGTCTCAAAGCCAAAGGCTACACGCACCGCGAAGCTCAAGAGCTAACGAACGATTACATCGAAACGCGGCGCGCAGAGATCGAGCAAGAGGCGAAGCAGTGGGGCGAAACGATCCAAGGCTGGGCCGATAGCGCGAAGGCTGACAAGGAAATCGGCGGCGACAAGTGGGACGCGACTGTCGCGTCAGCTACGCGCGCCGTCAACAAGCTCGGGACGCCAGCACTGAAGGAATATTTGAACGCCAGTGGAGGCGGCAACCATCCTGAGCTTATCCGTTTCATGTCGAAGGCCGGGGCGATGATCCGCGAGGATTCCCCGCCGAGTGGTGGCGCGGGCGGTTCCGGCAAACCTGCCGATCCTGCACACGTCCTGTTTCCTAGTGACGCTCCGAAAGGCTAAACATGGCTACTATTGGCAAATCTTTCCCTAACCTCATCGACGCCTTTAAGGGGTCCGCTGAGGGAACGGTTGCTGAAATTCTCAATCAGCAAAATTCTATCCTAGACGACGCAATCGCGACCGAGTGCAACATGCAGGCGCAGCATCGCCACATGATCCGCACAGGTTTGCCGACTGTCGGCTGGGGCCGTCTTTACAAAGGCGTTCCGCAGTCAAAGGCGACGATGCAGCAGGTCGACGATACGACCGGCTTCCTCGAAGCTGGCTCGCAAATCGATACGCGCTTGCTCAAGCTTGCGCCCGATCCTGCAAAGGCGCGTCTCGTCGATAGCGCTCCGTATCTCGAAGCCATGAATCAGGAAATGGCAACGGGTCTGTTCTATCACGACACGGCGACGACGCCTGACAAGTTCAAGGGTCTATCGGCTCGTTACTCCGTGCGCGGCGGTCCTGGCGCGGGCGAGCAGGTTATCCATGGCGGCGGCTCCGGAAGCGACAACACGTCGATCTGGTTCGTTACCTGGGGCGATCATGCAACCTCGTTGCTCTATCCCAAGGGCATGAAGGCGGGCATCTCGATTGAGGACAAGGGCGAGCAGCGCGTTACCGATAGCGCGGGCAATCCCTACTACGTCAAGGAGACGCTGTTTAACTGGCATATCGGCATGTTCGTGAAAGACTGGCGCTATAACGCCCGTATCGCGAACATCGACGTTTCCGAAATGCTGGCGGGCACTGTCGATCTGTGGGCGCTGCTCCGCAAGGGGTACTACCGCTTGCAGTCGCGCCGTCGCGACGCTCAGTCGAGCCGGATCGCGATCTACATGAACCGCGACGTTCTCGAAATCCTTGACGCTCAGTCGAGCGACCGCGCGCTTCTTGCTGCAAACGCGAACTATACGGGTCTGTCGCAGGCCGTTGTCGAAGGCAAGGAAGTCAAGACGTATCGCGGTATTCCGATCCGCGAGACGGACGCGCTTCTGAATACCGAGGCGCTTGTTCCGGCATACGCATAATCCGGCTGGCCCGCTGTAACAGGCGGGCCATCCATTAACGGGGGCCGGATAGGCCGAAACGAAAGGCTTTAAAATGATCTTCGACAATCAGTCTCTTTTGTCTGATGCGCAGGCAATTACGGCGTCGGCTGCATCTACGAATGTTATCGACCTGGGCGCTACGGGGCGCGTCTACGGCGCTGCCGTGAACCTCGCTCGCGACATCGGCAAGGGGTGCTCGATCCCGTTGCTTATCCAGGTGATCGAAGCGTTCACCGCTTCTGGCTCTGCGACTTTGCAGTTTTCTCTCGAAGTCGACGATAACGAAAGTTTCTCGTCTGCAAAGACTGTTTGGCAGAGCCGTGCAATCGGCAAGGCCGAACTTGTGCAGGGCTTCATCGTCGTTCCGGAATACATCACGCGCGGCACGGACGAGCGCTATGCGCGTCTGTACTACACAGTCGCGACGGGTCCGATGACGGCGGGCAAGGTAACGGCGGGCGTAACGATGGGGAACCAGTCCAATGGCTAAAGTCGTTGCAAAAGTACGTGGCTATTTCGGCGGCGAGATCAGAGAGCCGGGGTCGATCTTCGACGTTCCGGACGATCTGAAGAATCCGCCGAAGTGGACGCGTCCATATTCTTTCGGCGGCAAGGGCGACCACGATGGCGACGGCAAAACGGGCGGATCGAAACCGGCAGAAGTGACGGCCGATCAGTCCAAACCTGCCGGGCCTGTTGTCGTTCCTGCCGATTGGCGGGATGGGAAAGCCGCAGATCGCAAAGCGCTTGCGAAAGCGATCACTGGCGAGAACGTCGCCAACGCGACGGAAGCTGACCGCATTATCGCGGCCTATGTCGAGGCAAGCGAGAGCGAGCGCGGGCCGTTCGCTGATGCTCCTGCGCCGGTAACGGTGACGGGCAACGGCGTGGCCGAAGCTATCGGCGGCGTTCAGCCCGATTGGATCGCGCCGGGCTCTACCGGCGAGACTGGCGACGACATTTAAACGGAAGGGCGTTCGCGCCCTTCTTCTCTCATAAACCAAGCAGAGCAGGTGCCGCATGGCTTCGATCTTCAATGAGCAACGTGTGCTCGGCGTCAGGGTCGTAACCAGCGGCACCATTCTATTCAACAACCGGCCTGTGATTGGAATTGTCGAGGCCGACGCTGATGTTCTTTTCGTCGGCAATGAGCGCGTGCTTGGTGTCGACGTGCTCGATGCAGACGCCGCGCTCCACAATGACCAGCAAGTCTTAGGCGTCGTCGTGATCGATGACGGCAGCAAACTCTACAACAATTTGCCAGTTCTGCCGGTGGCGGTTCTAAGCGGGTCGTTGGTGGATCAGGAAGAAGAGGCAGGGGAATGAAACTCGTCAGCTTGGGGCAAAAGTACGACGAACCTTCCAGCAAGCCGGAAGGCTCTACGAGCGATGAATACTTTCCGTCGCTCTATTTCGATGAAAAGCAAATCGACGCAATGGGCATCGATACGGTGCGCGTCGGGACACTCATGACGATGACGGCAACCGTTCGCGTGTCAAGCATGAGCGAAAGCAAGGGCGGCCGCAGTATGTCCCTCGAAATCATCGAAGCGGGCATGGAGCCGAAAGCAAAGGACAAGGACGCCGCAAGCGTCCTGTTTCCGAACGAAGGAAATTAAACGCTCATGGCCTCGGTCGTTTCGATCTGCAATCTCGCCCTGTCGAATATCGGCAAGCAAAACATTCAGAGCCTAGACGAGCCGGGCGCTGAAGCGCGCGCTTGCAAGCAGTTCTACGAGCACGCGCGAGATACGCTTTTGCAGGTCTATCCCTGGCGGTTTGCGGGCAAAACGGAATCGCTCGCTGAATTGGCGAACGACAAGCCCGGCCGATGGGCGCACGCCTACAAGCGGCCCGTCGATTGCCTCAAGGTTCGATGGGTTCGGCCGGAATATTCGACTATCGATCCCGGCCCGAAGACGCTGCAAGAAGAACTTGCATATCCTCACGATGCCGAGGGCACGACGATCTATTGCGATCTGTCGCCCGCGTTTCTCCGGTACACTGTAAAGCTCGCTGATCCGACGCGCTTTTCTCCGTTGTTTATCGATGCGCTTAGCTGGCATCTCGCGACGCGAATTGCGATGCCGCTGACACGAGATCCGAAAATACGTGCCGACTGCTATCAGCTAGCGCAAGCGATGCAGGCGACGGCGGCAGAGGCCGACGCAAACGAGGTTCGCGAGACATCGGACCACGAAAGCGAGCTTGTCGCGGAGCGCGGATAAATGGCTGATCTTCGCGCCTATCAGCCGTCATTTACTGCCGGTGAGCTATCGCCCGCGCTCGGCGCGCGTGTCGATCTGGCTAAGTATTCGTCTGGCCTCCGATCAGCGGTCAATATCTTCGTGCATCCGCACGGCGGCGCGTCGAACCGGGCCGGTACTGAGTTCGTCACCGAGATCAAGAACAGCACCAAGTTCGCGCGAAAAATTCCGTTCGAGTTCAACACCGAACAGACTTACCGGCTTGAGTTTGGCGACAAGTGTTTCAGGGTCATTCGCGACGGCGGCGTGATCCTGAAATCTGGCGCTCCTTACGAAGTCGTCACGCCTTATGCGCATACCGACATCTGGGATCTGAATCATATTCAGGATGCTGACGTTATGTATCTCTGCCATCCGGATTATCCGGTGCAGAAGATCGCGCGGCTTGCAGACGACAATTGGACGATTACGCCGGTGACGTTCGCGCCGAAGATCACAGCGCCGACCGGCCTCGCCGTATCTGAGCACTTCCAACGCAAGAGCGGGAGCAACACGAACGCGTCGTTCCGAGTTACCGCTGTTAATGCGAGCGGCGCGGAAAGCGCGGGCTCGACGACGGTCAGTCGTATATTGCAAACGGAAAAGGAAGACGGGCGGCAGACTAAATTTACCTGGAACGCAGTCGCTGGCGCGGTTCTCTATCGGCTCTATCGAGTCAACGGAGATTACCAAGGGCTTCTGGTCGAAGTGACGACGACAGAGGCGACCATTGAACAGATGCAAATCAACGGCGTCGATCCGCAAATCCCGGCTGCGGCCGATAGCGGCGCGCCGTCTACTCCGACCGGCCTTGCAATTACAGTCGTTTACGGCAAGCCAATGAAGTATGTCATTTCGGCCGTAGACGGTGATACCGGCGAGGAAAGTCTGCCAAGCAGTCCGGTAACGGCGGTCAATGACCTATCATTGAACAACAATAAAAACGTGCTGACGTGGACCGCTCGCGCGGGTGCGTCGGCTTATATCATCTACAAGGAAAGCAACGGGATTTACGGCTACATCGGCCGATCAGAAACAACGCTTTTCACCGACAATAACATAGTCGCTGACATGGCCGATGGGCCGCAGACGGGCCGCAATCCGTTCGTAGGTGCTGGCAATTATCCGCGCGTTGCGACATTCATCGAGCAGCGGCTTGGCTTCTTCTCGACAAAGAAAGATCCGCAGGCGGGGTTCCTATCGCAGTCTGCGAATTACGAGAATTTCGGCTACTCGAGCCCGGCGAAGGCATCGGACGCGGTTACGTTCCGCATCCGCTCCCGGCAGGTCAACGAGATCCGCGGCGCGATTGCCCTGGGCGGCTTGATGCTTCTGACGTCGGGGGCTGAGTGGGTCGTAAGCGGCGGGTCTAACTCGGACGCGATCACGCCGTCTGCGATTAAAATTGATCCGCAGGGTTATCGCGGTTCGTCTCGCGTGCAGCCTGTCGTCGTCGGAAACACTGTGCTGTTCTCGCAGGCGACTGGCGGCGTCGTTCGAGATTTCAGTTACGACTTCGCGTCGAATGGATACGACGGCAAAGATCTGACAATCCTTGCCCGGCATCTGTTTGAAGATCAGACGATCAAAGCGTGGGGTTACGCGCAAGCTCCATATTCGATTGTCTGGGTCGTGTTGGAAAACGGCAAGCTTTGCTCGCTGACGTATCTAAAAGAACATGACGTTTGGGCATGGACGCGCCACGAAAGCGGCCCGAATGGAGCGGCGATTTTTGAGGACGTGACTGTCGCGCGTGAGGGGATCGAAGACGTTCCTTATTTCATCGTCAAGCGCACGATTGACGGCACGGAGAAGCGCTATATCGAGCGGCTTCATTCGCGCGCGTTCAAGAAGATCGAAGATGCTTTCTTCGTCGACTGCGGCCTGACATACGAAGGCGCGCCCGCGAAGATCATAACGGGCCTCGATCACTTGAAGGGGCAGGCTGTCGTCGCGCTGGCTGATGGCAACGTGGTGCGCAATCTCGTCGTCGGCAACGTGACGGGCGGCGTCGGCGTGGTGCTGCCGAATGCGGCGAAGAAAGTTCACGTCGGCCTTCCAATGGTCGCGACGCTCGAAACGCTTAACCTCGATCTTGGGCAGGTGCCTGGGCTTGGCACAGTGCAGGGTCGGCAGAAGTCTGTTTCTGAAGTCACGCTTCGCGTTGAGAAGACGCGCGGAATTTTCGTCGGGCCTTATGACGGTGATCGTAACAGCGAGCACTTAGTCGAATATAAGCAGCGATCAACCGAGGCGTGGGACGAAGCAATCGCGCTCTATACCGGCGACATCAAGATAACGCCGCCGTGGGATTGGAACGACAACGGGCGCGTGTTCGTCAAGCAATTCGATCCGCTTCCTATGACAATTCTCGCGATCATGCCTGACGTGACGGTCGGCAAATGAAGTCCCGGACGCAGATCGTTCGGGCGCGGCCAGAGCATATTCGCAGCATCGCGCGGCGGATGCGCGAGGCCGATAGGCTCGAGGTCGACGCGGCATCAGGAAAGACGCCGGGGCAAGCCCTGGCGTTCTCGCTTCGCAAGTCGTCGGTCGCCTGGACGTGGCTGATTGACGGCCGTCCAGAGGTGATGTTCGGCGTTGGCGATTTAAACATTCTTGCCGGGGTCGGCGCGCCCTGGTTGCTCGGGACCGATGTCGTTCTTTCTCATCAGATGGAGTTTCTTCGCCGGTCGCGTGAATGGAGAAACCAACTGTTAGAGAGATATTCGAAGCTGACGAATTTCGTCGATGTTCGCAACGAGGTGTCGGTTCGCTGGCTGCGGTGGCTGGGGTTTACGCTTTCTGAGCCGATCACATATCGCGGCCACGACTTTTATATTTTCGAATTGAGGTCGACCGATGTGCGACATAACGATGGCTCTTATGCTCGGCTCAACGCTCATGGGCGCGGCCGGTCAGGTTCAGCAGGCGCAAGCGACAGCGAAGGCCGAGCGCTTCAACGCGCAAGTGCAGAACATGAACGCGAAGATTGCCGATCAGCGGGCGAAAGACGCGATTGAGCGCGGGCAGATCGAAGAACAGAAAAAGCGCCAAGAGGTCGCACGGATACAGGGCGCTCAGACTGCGGCTATGGCCGCGAACGGCGTCGATCTGACATTCGGTTCTCCGCTCGATACGCTGGTCGATACGGCGGTGCTGGGCGAGCTTGACGCGCTGACGATCCGCACAAACTCCTATCGTGAAGCCTACGAGCACAAAGTCGACGCTTCGAATAAGCGAGCAGGCGCGCAACTAAGCAATATGAGCGCTAGCTCGGCATCGAGCGGCGGCTATCTGAGCGCTATGGGGACGATCTTGGGCGGCGGGGCGAAGGCTTACGGGCAATACAAGTCGTCAGTCGGCACGATTTCTTAAGGGGGCGTCGCGTGGTCAAGGTTCCGGAATATCAGCAGACCGTCTCTCTGCGGCCCAACTTCCAGCAGGGCATTGACGTGCGCGCGTCGGCGGATGACTTCGGCGCTGCCGCAGGGCGAGGCATGCAAGGGCTCGCGCAAGGCATGGGTCAGGCGGCCGATGCAATGGCGCAAATGCAAGCGCTCGATGACGCAAACCGCGCGAAAGACGCGGATAACGCCTATTCGAACTGGCTGCGCGAAAAAATGTACGGCGAAGGCGGATACATGACGCTCGAAGGCCGGAACGCTGTCGACGCGCGCGCCGCGTTCGAAAAGGAAGCCGACGAGAAGCGCAAGGAATTTGGCAAGCCTCTGACGGGCGGGGCGGCGCGGAGCTATTCGGACGCCTCGCAGTCCCGGTTGCAGTCGGTCCTTCAGCAGTCGGTTGTTCATAGTGCGCAAGCGCGCAAAAGCTGGTTCAACGAAACATCGACGGCGCGAATTGAGACGTTTGCCAATGACGCGTTGGAGAACGCCAACAATCCGGCGCTGATCAATAAAAACATCGCGGCCGGTATTCTCGAACTTCGAGAACAGGGCGCGATGCACGGCTGGGACGCCGCGACGATGAGCCTCAAAGAGAAGGACTTCGCGTCGGGTGTTCACAAGAACATCGCGACGCGGATTGCGCTTGCCGATCCGCTGGCCGCTAAAACGTACATCGACGATCATGCTGCGGCGCTGACTGCGGTCGACAAGGCCAATCTCGACAAGGCGCTCGAAGCTCCAATTCTTGCGGAGAAGGCAAGCCGCAACGTCGCGAGCATTGTCGCCGGTATCCCGTCGCAGACATACGACGAGGCTCCCGGTCCAACGCGCGAGCGCGCCGCGCGCATGGGCCTCGAAGATCCCGCGCCTAAGCCCGCTCAGAGCGATGCCGTACCGGCGCGCGTGCATGCCAATGAGATCGCGTCGAAGTTTATCGGCCTGAACGAGCGAACGGACGCGGGCGCGATCTCGAGCTTTATCAAACGCTCTGCCGGTCTAAACGTCGATCCGCGCGTGACGCCCTGGTGTGCGGCCTTCGTCAATGGCGTGCTCGGCGCGTCTGGTGTTGAGGGAACGGGCAAATTGAATGCGCGGTCATTCCTCAATTTCGGAATGCCGACTGACCAGCCTAAGCCGGGCGATATCGTCGTCATGTCGCGCGGAGATCCGAACGGATGGGAAGGACACGTCGGCTTTTTCCAAGGCTTCGACCGCAACGGCAAAGTCATGGTCCTGGGCGGCAATCAGGGCAATCGTGTAAGCGTGGCGTCGTTCGATCCCGGCAAAGTTCTCGGGTTCCGCACTGCCGGGACCGTGAACGAGCAGACGGCCGCGCTGCCGAACTATGGGCCGAAAGGCTTGGCGGACATCAACGCGCAATTGATGGCGATCAAAAATCCGAAGGAACGGAAGGAAACGCAAGAGGCTTTGAGCAGCTATTACACGCTGCAAAAGAAGCAGATCGATGCACAGCGCGAACAGGTGCAGTCTTGGGCCGAAGGCGAGCTTATGAAAAATCCGGGCTTGGAACTGTCCAAGATCCCTCTCGACTATCAGCAAGCGCTCGGGGCCTCGGGCATGACGACGCTTATGAGCTATCAGGAAAAGCTTCGCACGCACGGCGAGCCGAAGACGGACGACCGCACGCTTTACGATTTGCAAACGGAGTACGCCAGCGATCCGGAAGGCTTCGCGAATGTCGATCTGTTCCAGTACCGCGACAAGCTCTCCAATTCCGATTGGGAGAAGGTGCGGGGCTGGCGTCAAGATGCGCTATCGGACAAGCGGAAGGCGCGCGAAAACGGCACTAACCTGTCGGCTGCGTTCTCGCAGGCGCAAACGCAGCTTGAGGCTGTCGGCATTTCGACGTCTGGCAAGAAGGGCACGGAAAAAGAGAATGCGGCAAAGCAGGTCGTAAAGTTCCAGAACGCACTGGCCGACGAAATGGAGACGTTCAAGCGCACCAATAACAACCGGGCTCCGACGCAGATCGAAGTCCAGTCGATGATCAACAAGCTTCTCTTGCCTGTCGTGATCAAAACGCCCGGCATGCTGTGGGGAACCAACGAGAAGCCGGGCCTAGCGTTCCAGTTGGCTGACCGTCCAGACGATTCCACGGCCGAGATTGCTATCAAGTATGACGACATCCCGATTGATCTCAGGCGCGGGATTGCGGGCGATCTTGAACGCGAACTAGGCCGGAAACCGAGCAAGGCAGAGGTCGAGCAGCGTTACGAGGACTTCGTTCTTAGCCGCTGATCTGTCCCGCAACCATCGCCCGCTAGAACGGTGCGAGGCTTTTGCGCGGGATGATTTATGGACACGCTTGCAGACTACGAAACCTGGAAAGCTAAGCAGCAGCAGAGCAACGTGGGGGCCGCGAACGTCGTGCTCTCCACGACGGACGGCAAGCCTGACGAGGTTGCGGGACATATAAATCTCGCGAACGAGTTCGCAAAAATCAGCGGCTCGCCGGTTCCGCCGCTGGCTATGGTGCAAGAGTTTAGCAGCGTTTTCCAAGCGGAAATCGCACGGCAGAAAAACTCGACGATCCTCTCGAGTTCGCCGCGTCTGACCCAATGGCTGCGCAACCCTGAGAATGCCGCCGTTGCGAAAGACGATCTTTCAAATCTGTCGTGGTGGGAAACGCCGTTCGTAGCTGCGAAGAATGCCATATCGCGCGGCGTCGACCGCGTGCCGATGGCTTACAATCAGCTAATGGCGAACGCCGCGACGGAGCGCTATCAGGATCAGCAGCAGTCGTTTGGCGACATCCTGGCGAGTGAGACTGACGTTCGCGATAAGAACGGCAATCTGATTTACAAACGCGTTCCAGATCCAATCGACTTGTTCAAGGCCGGTTCTCGCTACGCCACGTCGCGGTTTTCCGAATTTGCCGCTGGGCCTGACGCGGCGAAGAATACCGCCGCCTATTATCAGCAGCAAGTCGGGCTGATCAATAAGCGCATTGCTGAGATCCCGATGTCGCCTGCCGGTGCGCGTGGGCGCGAGATCTGGACGGAAGTCAAGCCGTCCGGCGACGTGTGGGCAGATTTCGGCTCCTACATGCAGGCGATTGCCAAAGACCCTAAAGCATTTGCAGCGTTTGCCGCTGAGACGGCGGCCGAAAGTCTTCCCTCCCTCGCTGCGGCAACGGCCGTCACGATTGGAACGGGAAACCCTATTGCCGGTGCCGTCACTTTGGGCGCGACTTCGGCTGCGACGGAAATGGGAACTGCGCCGGCCGATTTGTTCAAGGAACATGGCCTTGATATTTCGAAGCCTGAAGACGCGCTTGCGGCGATCTCAAACCCAGAACTGATGAAAGCGGCCGTCGACCGTGGCAACGTGCGAGGCGTAATTGTCGGCATGATGGACGGCCTGTCGGGTGGCGTAGCTGGCAAGACGCTGGCGGAAAGTCCTGTGGGCAACATGGTCCTGCAATCGCTGACGCAGGCGGTAATGGGTGCCTCTGGCGAAGCTGGCGGGCAATACTTCTCCGGTCAGCAGATGAGCCTAGGCGATATCCTGATGGAAGGTATTGCAGAATTTGCAACAGCTCCCATCGAAGTCGTCGGCGTCGGCCGCGAAAAGTTTCTCGATGCACAGGCCAAGGCCAAATCAGCCGAGGCGCGCAAGGCGCTGTTCGAGCAGCTTTCCGGACAAGCGCAATCGTCGGCGCTGCGCAATCGCTTGCCTGAGAAGTTCCGCCAGTTTGTTGCTGAAGCGACGAAAGACGGGCCGGTCGAGAACGTATTCATTCCGGCGAAAAAGTTCACCGAATACTTCCAGTCGATGAACCTTGACCCGTTCGATCTCGTCGACAGTTTGGAAGGCGTCACGCGCGAAGACCTACAGGCGGCGCTTGACGGCGGCCAAGATCTGCAAATCCCGACTGCAACGTATGCGGCGCAAATTGCCGGTTCAGAGCATGACGCGTTCCTGATCGACAACATGCGGTTCGATCCGAACGAAAAGACGTTTGGGGAGGCGGCAGAGTTCAACGCAAAGGTCAGCGATGCGCTCGAAGAAGCATGGCAGCTTGCTGAAGATCTCCGCTTGAGGAACGAGGAACTTCGGTCGTTCGAGCAAGAGATATACGATACGATGGTGTCGCGGCTTCGCTTGGCCGGGCGGTCGACCGATGTCGCCACGACTGAAGCAATGCTTTATCCCGCGTTTTACCGCGTGATGGCGCTGCGCTCGGGGCTGACGACAGAAGAATTTATGCAGCAGTATCCGCTGCCGCAAATCAAAGGTTCCATTCCGGAAGGAATGCAGTTTCGCAATGTTGACGCGCTGACGCGAACGCTGGCCGAAGCGCGCGCGGCAAGGACGCTCAGCGACAAGCGGCAGACGTTGCTCGAGTTCATTTCCGATTACGGCGGCATCAATGACGCGGGTGGCGAACTTGCGGCGCGCGATGCCACGGTCGTTAATCGCGGCAAGGGCAAAAAGTCGTTGCGGCTTGCGCGCAAGGGCTTCGTCGCCGGTCAGTCGTCAATGCTCGGGTCTGGCGACGGAAAGCGGTTCGGGGCCGACGACGTAGCGCTCGCTGCGATAGAGCGCGGCTACATGGCCGACAATCCGGCAGTACAGGAATATCTGCGCGCGGTCGAAGAAGGTCGACAGACGCCGGATATTACGGCGGCGCTGTGGGATGCTATCGACGCGGAATTGTCCGGAAGCGCTCAGTATTCAGCGCATGATGCGATTGACCCCGCGATTGAACGCGCAAGGGATCTGAGCGGCATCGAAGAGCATCTTGCAGAAGTCGGCGTGTCGCTAGACGACGATGATGCGACGATCCGCAAAGCCTTGGAGAAGGCCGGTGCGTCGTCGTTCAATCAGTTTGCCGGGATCAGCGCGAAGACGGTCGAACTTGAGGCATTGAGCAAGGCCGTTCTCATGCGCGCCGCTGGGGCGACGCGAGATGAGATCTATGACGAAACCGGGTTCTTCGTCGGGCCTGACGGTCAGTGGCGGTTCGAAATAAGCGACGCTGACGCTACAATCAAACAAAACGCGCTGACTAAAACAAAGTCCGGCTGGCGATTCGACGGCACGCTTGGCGAGCTTCTCGATCATTCGAAGCTGTTCGATGCCTATACGATTTTCAAAGGCATTCCCGTAAAATTCAAAATCAACCCGAACGCGGAAGCGGGGGGGCTATGGGACGGGAACAGCATTGAGGTCCAGGGTAAGACCCTCGTCCACGCGCGTTCTATTCTGCTGCATGAGATTGCGCACGTGATCCAAGATCAGGAAGGATTTGCGCACGGCGGCAATCTCGAAATGGGCGAACTGTATGAAGGCGTGACGGTCGAAGAAATAAAGCGCGAGATCAGTCAATACGTCGCTGAGTGGGAAGCCATAGCGAAAAAGCTTGACGGCTCTCCGAGCGCGGAAGAGCGCGTTAAGCTCGAAGCTCGAATTGATCAATTGGAGCCAAAAATCCGCGCCGCGCATGCGGATCTGATCTATGCGGCTAAGTACGAATATTATAGGCGCATCGCTGGCGAGGCCGAAGCGCGCAACATTCAGACGCGTGATCGCATGCAGCGCGCCGATGATATGCGCCAACGCTATGCGGCAGAAGCACTTGGCAAGCCGCCTGAGAAGGGCACTATCCCGCCGCCTTGGAATACGGCCGACGTTCCCGACAACAAGGTTATTGTCGTTCGCTCAACCCAGCACGGCGGGGCATTTAAAGCGCTGCAAGTTACGCCAGATCAGGCGCGCCGCATCGATATGTCTGTGGAGCTTCCATCTGATCCGCTATTCTCTGAGGCCGTTGCAAACACGGCAGGCGCGTCAATCACCGATGACGGCTTGCTGATCGATTTGGTTCGCTACCAGAAGCCGGAACAGATCGGAGCAACGTCCGTCCGAACGGGCGTCTTCTATCTCCCTGTCGGCTCAAAGAATGCGAAGTATTATCGCGGCAAGGGTTCGGTTGGCGGTGCTTACGGCGGGCCGGTAGAGACGCGCGGTGAAACGATCCTAAAGCGCCCGCTGTTTGTGAAGGGCGCGACGGGCGGCAAGGCTCCCGAGGCTGCATGGAATGCGCTCAAGGGCAAGGGCGCGATGAAGGAACTTGACCGCGCCGTTATGGCCGTCGTCACGTCGAAGCATATGCTTCGCGAGCCTGGGCTGTTCGAGGAAAATGTTTCGAACTTCCTTGAAGAACATGGCGCAGATCCAACGCTGGCTTATGAGATCATCGCGAACAGTAAGCAGGGCAATCAGCTTCGATACGCCCTGCAAGAGAACGTGATTGCTCATGCAGTACGCGAGGCTGGCTATGACAGCGTTGTCGGCTATAGCAAGGGCAAGGCCGGTGCGTCGGTGTCCGAAGTCTTCGACGTGCGAGAGATCGACTATCCGACGCCGGGCGAGACTGCCACGCTGCACCCGAAATTCGAGGGCCGCTCATACAATCAGGGCGCTCGCGGCTCGATCCAATTCCCTTCTGCCGGTGTCAGCAGTGGCGAGTCGATCATTCGCCTGTTCGAGACGGCGAACCTGTCGACCGTCGTCCATGAAAGCGGCCATTTCTTCTTGACCGTGTTGGAGGATCTTGCGGCGCGCGGTGAGCCGCACGCGGCTGCGGAGATCAAGGCCGTGCGTGAGTGGTGGCGCGAGAACGCCGACGCTGTGGCGAAAGACGCAACGCGGTCGACCGATGGCGTTACAGTGACCGTAGAAGACGTGACGGCATGGCTGGACAACGGTACGACCGGCGACGCGGTAAAGGATCGCGCGCTTGTCGTCGGCGGCCAAGAGCAGTTTGCGCGCGGGTTTGAAGCCTATCTGATGGAGGGCCGCGCGCCGAATGAGGAATTGCGCTCTGCCTTCGAGAAGTTCCGGGCTTGGCTCGTGTCGATTTATCAGCGGTTGGCGGGACTGAACGTCAAGCCTTCGGATCAGATCCGGGGCGTATTCGATCGGATGATTGCGACGGATGAGGAAATCGCCAAGGCGCAAGGGAACATAGGCGGCTCGACGCCTGTCTTCGCGACGGCTGAGCAGCTTGGGCTTACGGCGGCCGAGTACGCCAATCTGATGAAGCTACGCCAGCAGGCCGAGGATAGCGCCAAAGCTCGCCTGCTACGCGAAATTATGGAGCCGATTAAACGGCAAAAAGAGGAATGGTTCAAAAAGGAGCGCGAGAAGGTCAAGGCGCAAGTTACCAAGGAGGTCAACGCTTACCCGTATTTCCGCGCGATTGAATGGATGGGCAATAAGCGCTGGCTTGGCGACGGCCAGGATCAAGACCTGCCAGACATGAGGCTGTCGAAAGAAATCCTTGTCGCTCGTTACGGCTCGGGCGTTCTCAAAACTTTGCCACGCGGCAAGCAAACGATCTACACGGTCGACGGCGGCATTGATCCCGACGAAGCGGCTGGATGGTTTGGCTTCGATAGCGGCGATGAAATGATTCAGGCGATGGAGCGCGCGCCAAAACGCACGGAGGCAATCGAGGCCGAGACGGATCGCATTATGCGTGATCGTCACGGCGACGTGCTGAACGACGGCTCGCTCGAAGCGGAAGCGGTGGACGCGGTTCACGTCGACAAGCGCGGCCAATGGATCGCAGCAGAACTTAAAGCTGTTTCCGAGGTCGCGGAACGCGAGCCCGCATTGACTGCGAAAGAAGCGCGAGCATCCGCGCGCCTGACGATTGCCCGCATGCGCGTGCGAGACGCGACGGCTTCGGGCCGTTTCCTTGCGGCTGAACGCGCGGCGGCTGAAGAAGCCGAACGTCTCGCCGCACAACTGGCGCGAAACAGCATTTGGCTCAAGAACGCGAACCGGCGTATCGAGGCGAAGGCGCGCGCGGTGGCGAAGGGCGAGGCGTCGCCCGACGCTCTGGCGAAGGCAATCGAGGATCGTAACGCCAAGCTCGAAAGCCGCGACCAAACCGTCCAGCGCACAGAGCGCCGGTTCGGTGCGGACGGCGGCCAGTTCATTGCGACGACGCCGGTAGAGACGCATACGGCCGGTTACAACGAGCTCGTCGCGAACCTGATCGACGCAAAGCGGCGGCAGTTGATCAATCACGCGCTCTACACGGAATCGCGCAAGGTAGCCGAAGAAGTCGAGAAGGCTGAAAACTACGTCAAGCGTTTGAACAGCAAGTCGACGCGCGAGCGTATCGCTGGCGCTGGTCGGCGCGAAAACGCGACTATCGATTACCTGGGCGCTATCGACGAAATTCTCGAACGGTACGACTTCCGCAAGATCAGCGGCGCGGCCGAACAGCGGCGCGGCACTCTCAATGCTTTCATTGAGGCGATGAAGGCGGCGGGGCGTGAGAACGAAATTTCTATTCCCGAAAGCGTGCTCTCTGACGCGGCGCGCAAGCCTTACAAAACTCTGCCGGTCGAACAGCTTCGCGGCGTGATCGATAGCCTGAAAAACCTCGAGCACGTAGCGACGCGATGGGACAAGCTGATCGATGCGCAGAATGAACGCGCGCTCGATGAGGTCGTGACTGAGATTGCGGAAGCCTTCGAGGCAAACGTAAAGAAGCGTCCGCCTGGGCGCGTCAAGACGAAGGCCGAAGCTATTCGCCACGGTGCCCGGCAGTTCCTTGACCTAGTGCTAAACGCGACGACGCTCCTGCGGGAAATCGACGGGTTCAAGGATGCCGGGACTGCGTACCGCAATATCAAGGCACCAATCGACGCCGCGATGAGCCGTCTAATCGTGCGCAAGGAAAAGGCGGCGACGGCGCTCGAAGGGCTTTACTCGGTCTATTCGAAGGCCGAACGGCGGGAAATGGCCGTGCGTCGACACATGCCTGAAATCGGGTTTGCGCTCTCGAAGTGGGAACGGATCGCTGTCGCGCTCAATACCGGCAACGAAGGCAACATGCAGCGGCTTACCGATCCGAAGGTGCGCGGATCGTTTACAGAGGCGCAAGTCGCTGCGATCCTGGCGACGCTCGACGAGCGCGATGCTGACTTCGTGCAATCGGTGTGGGATTACGTTGGGTCGTTCTGGAATGACATAGCGGCACGCGAGAGGCGGACGACGGGCGTAGAGCCGAAACGGGTGGAAGGCTCGCCGGTCACAATCGGCGGCAAGACGCTCGCGGGCGGCTATTATCCGATCAAATACGACCCGCGTCTTTCGTCGCTGGCTCGGGATGATCAGACGCAAGAAATTGCGCAGTCATTGCAGGCTGGCCGCTTCGGCAAAGCGCAGACGCGCAACGGGCATTTGAAGGAACGCGCGCAGTCGTCGGGGCGCGACGTTGAGCTTGATATGTCCGTGCTTCATAGGCACGTCAATCAAGTGATCTACGATCTGGAATTGAGCGAGCCGGTCGCCAATTCCTGGCGCATTCTGCAAGATGGCCGCATCCGTGACGCGTTCACAGAGACGGGCAAACAGGCAGACTTCGATGCTCTTGAGCTTTGGCTCAAGGACGTTGCGGAGGGCGAGTTACGGTCTGGTGATTTTGTCGGCCGCGCGGCGCGTTCTCTGAAGTCGAACTTTACGGCGGCAAAGCTCGCATTCAACCTCGTGACCGTCGCGTCTCAGATTTCGGGCCTGTCGCAGACAATGGTCGTGCTCGGCAAGCGCGACTTCGTGCGCGGGCTCCAAGCATCACTGCGGCCGGGCGCTATCGCTGACATCACGGCAAAGTCGGCGTTCATGAGCACGCGCGCCACGACGTTCAATAAGGACATCAACGATTTCTACAACGATCCGAAGATGGGGCCGGTCGCGTCGCGGTGGGGCGATATTAAATCGGAATGGATCGGGCCGCTGTCGTTCTGGCTGATGACTAAAGTTCAGTGGTACACGGTCGACATTCCGTCCTGGCTTGCCGGGTATCAGCAGGGGTTGCGCCGCTTCGGTAACGATGAGGCGAAAGCAATCGCTCATGCGGACGACGTTGTGAAAAGGGCGCAAGCTTCTGGCCTGTTCTCTGACCGCTCGGCTATCGAGCGCGGCTCTGTCACTCGCACGGCGCGGCAGAATGATGTCGTGCGGCTGTTTACGGCGCTCGGCTCCTATATGTTCGCCAAGTTCAACGTCGCCTACGAGCGGACCGGCAAGGCATCGCGGACGCTACAGCAGGAAGGCGTAAGCGCCAGATCGGCCGTCGAGGTAATGTCATGGACGGTCGACATGGTTTTCCTGTTCACGCTTGAGGCCGTCATAATGGCCGCGATCCGTGGTCAGCTTCCTGGCGGCGATGACGGCGAAGACGATAAAAAGGACGGCTGGGCGAAGTTCCTCGCGAAGCAAACCGGCCTGAGCGTCATGGGCACGATACCGTTCGTTCGCGATGGCGCGAGCGCCTTGCAGGGCTTCGATGGTGGCGGCGCATATGGCGGCATCATTGGCGATGCGGGCAAGGGGGCAATCGGTCTGTTCAATGTTCTGACCGCGCCGCTCTCGGAAGATGGACTTGCCGGGATCAAGCCGAAAGACATCAAAGGCATCATCAACGCGACGGGCTTGGCGACGGGGCTCCCGGCAACGCAGGTCAATCGCGGGGTCGATGCTCTGATGCGCAGCAACGAAGGCGAAGACGTTTCGCCTCTCGAATATATCCTCGGCCGCAGAGGGAAATAACCATCTGTGCATATGGTGGCCTCAAACAGCGGGGCCACCATACAATGACCGTTTCAAGCGACACTAATAAATCCGGGCCGTACTTCGGGAACGGCGTCACGAAGCTGCACGATTTTGATTTCAAGATCTTCGACGAAGCGCACATTAAGGTGATACGCACCGAGGGCGGCGTTGAAACGGTGCTGACGCTCGGGACAGACTACACGGTCAGCGGTGTGGGAGACGATGAAGGCGGTAAGGTCGAGACGACTGTCGCGCCGACGAGCGGCCAATCGATCACGATCATTCTCGATGTCCCATTCGTTCAGGACATAGATCTTGAAAACCAAGGGGCCTATTACGCTGAAACGGTCGAGCGCGGTCTTGATCTCGCCGTCAAGCGCGATCAGCAGCTTGCCGAGCAAATCTCTCGCTCTGTCAAAATTCCAGTGTCGGCAGATCCAAGCGAGCTTGACGCATTGGTCGGGGATATTTTGCGGCTCTCTGGCAGCGCGGACAATATCGACGCGGTTGCCGGGGCCATCGGCAACATGCAGGCCGTTGTCGACAATATGGACGACATTATCGCCGCTCCGGGCGAGGCGGCGGCTGCGGCTTCTAGCGCCGCATCTGCGGCGAGCAGCAAGGATGATGCCGCTGCGGGAAGGGCAGGCGCGGAAGCCGCGAAGTCCGGCGCGGAAGGTGCGAGAGACGACGCGCGTGCGGCAGCAGTCGAAGCGCAAGCCGTTGTTGCGCGAGCAGAGGCCGTCTACGACGCTCCCGCCGTGTTTCGCGCCTCTGACTATCTCAGCGCTTCTGACTTGGATTACGCACAAAAATATAACTACCAAAGCCAGAACGAGACAGCCGTTACCGCCGCTCTCCGCACGATGATTGACGACGCGATCACATGGATGCAGGGCGGCAACTTCCGCGTGGCCGTTGTCGATTTCGGCAACGCTTCGTATGCGGTCAACGACGAGCTTATTAGTCCTACATCATATGCGAAGATCTGGGCACAGACAGGGCTCGGCCAGCAGAAGATGCTTGTTTTTAGGGGCGGCGGCGGCGCTTACGGCGCGCACATTCACTGCCGGAACTTTGTTTCGTCTACTATCACGCGCTCGGCTGGCCCGTTGAGTGGCGTCGTTGGTCCGCGTGCACTTCTTCCTATACATTTGCCGTATGGTTGGCGAATGCTCACGAAGTTTTCAAACCTCACGTTTTTCGGTGAACGTAAGTTCACTGATCCTATCGGCCTCTACGGGTGGAACCTCCTGGAAGCCGATATGGAAGGAATCGACTTCGATAGCTTTTTCAACGCAGGCATCTGGGTTGAAGGTTGCTTTAACTCTCGTTGGAACGATGTGACGGTTCAGTCTTGCGGCGCGCAACAAACGCAAGGCAACATTATCAACGGTTCGAAGTCCGGCTATCATTCCAGAACGGCGACATTCACGGTTACCGATAACGGAAACGGCACAGCCACACTCACGGCTAGCGAGAGTTTTTGGCTTGCGGAACACGCGACCAACCAAGAATACTTTGTTGTCAACAATGCCCGAACGCTCGCAAGCAATAACAATCCGCAACCGAGTCTGTTCAAGATCACTTCTGTTACGTCTGCGACGGTCGCCATTGGTACGCCAGTGACGGCCGGAACTATTCGCGCGGGTTCTGGTAATCCGGGTTCGTTCTTGATCCTTCGCGGCACTATCGCTGCTAACAGCGCTTCGCTCGCGCTGAACTATCCTTTGTCTACAGACATCGGAGTTGGCGATTATCTTGGGGTCTATAAGGGCGGATCGAAGACCTTTACGTCTAACGATCTTCTTGTGTCGCGCATCACTGCCGTAAGTACGGACCGGCTGACTATCACGCTCAGTCATCAAGCGCGCCTCTCGGCAACGAATGTTCCTATTATCGTACGCCCTGCGATGTTTCTGGGACAGACTGAAGACTTGCTAACAGTCTCCGGACAAGGCGCAAACTGCAATGACCTCAGTCTTGTAAACTGTCGTGTAGAAAACTCTCACGGCTATTCGGACAGCGTTACCGGCGCAGTTCAGCTTGTCGGACAGAATTGGAGCAATACTGTCAACTTTATCGGCTCTAAGATTCACGGCGCCGGTCCGACATCTCCTAACTTCGGACAGTCAGGCTTCGTTATGCTTCTCGATAACTGTAGCTCTGCCACCTTCAATGCGTGCACCACTGTCTTTGGCTACGACGTCGTTGGCAATGGCGCTATTGCTATCACTGGCGAGTTCAACCGAATAGACTTTATCGGCTGCGTCTATGGTTCGTGGCAGATGCCCGCTGAAGCATGTACCTTCTTCATTGACCCGAAGACGAACACAGTCGGCAGTACGCAGATTAACGTAGTCGGTGGCCGCTTCGACGCTGCAAATCTCAATCGCTACCCAGGCACGGGCCAAGCGGTCTATCGCTACGGAGCGAATGGCGTTGACGGTATGATCACAATGGCCGGTCGTATCGCTGCCTACCAGACAGCCGACATGGATTATGCGTCGCCGCCGCAAGCAAGGGTTAGTAGGGCGACAGGTGTTCCACTTCGGCTAATCAACGATACGAACACTGCCTCAAGACAGGGCTTGCGGCTTGAAGGCGTTAGGCCGCAAGCGAACGCGACCAACTTCGATACTGTCTATCAGTCGTTCTACTTGACGGATACCGCAGGCGCGCAACGAGAGTTCGCACGTATTCGCGGCGTCGCCTCAAGTGTCAGCAGTTCGACTCCGCAGGGTCAGCTTGCGTTAGCTCTATCTGTAGGCGGGACCGTCACCGACAAGATTTTCCTTTCTGACGTTGCGCTGTTCCCTAGTTCGTCAGGCGGCGCGGCGCTAGGTATTTCGACGCTCCCGTTCTCGTCACTGTACCTGCTCACGAGTTTGCTGGTTAACAACGTCAAGGTTGTTGGCGCTAGAGACACAGGCTGGTCAGCGTGGACGGGAACGGGATCGAAGGCATCGAAGGACGTTAGCACTGCCACAACGGCAGAATGTGCGGCGGCTATTAAGGCGATCATTGACGCGTTGACGACGCACGGCCTTATCGGGACTTAAGGCGGCCGCTCGGGGTGGGATTGGTTGGCCGCTTAGTATGAGCGGTCAACTTTATCCGGGTTATATCCCGCATCAAATGAAGGCGGGATAACATGGCAGCGAAACGCGCAACGTCAGCGGACAACATGAGAGCCGAATTGGATAAGATTCATGGGCGCGTTAACAAGCTCAATGATCGTGTTGTCGTCCTTGAAACGCAACGACCGCACGTCGAAGCGGCGCTTGATCGCATCGAGAAGTCAGTCGAGCGCCTTAACGGCCATGCCGTCAAAGCTATGTGGATCATTCTTGCACTGTTCATAACGGCGCTCTGGCGCGTCGCAACTACGACCGGGGTTCCTGGCGGTTAGCGCGGCAACCCTTGCCGGGATAGTCCAGTGTCCGGAGGTGCCCATGACCAATATTATTCTTCGGATCGGGCTGCGATACGTCGCGGCTTTTCTCATGGCGCGAGGTCTGCTGTCGCCAGACATCGGAACAACTCTCGCGGCTGATGACGACGTTATTCAAATGATCGAAGTTGCTCTTGGAAGCTTGGTCGGCGTCGCGGCCGAAGTGTGGCTTTATGCTGAACGAAAATTCGGGTGGGAACGATGACTTGGCTTCTATCACTGCTGACGGGCGGGCTCGTCGAAAAGCTGGTTGCGCCGCTTGAGCGTGCCTATCAGGCGAAGATTGCAGCGCAGACGAACAAGGACAAGCTGGCCGCAGATCAGGCCGTCAAATTTTTCGAGGGGCAAATCTCGCTTGCGACGATTGCCGCTCAAAGCGATAAATGGTGGTCGACGCGCGAATTGATCGGCAAGTGCGCGCTGCTCTACGTGGCGAAAATCGTGGTGTGGGACACGGTGCTAGCCTTGGGCTCGACGCCTGATCCTGGCCCGCAAGTGAGCGGCATCGTTATGATGGTGATTGGCTTCTACTTCGGCAGCAAGGCGGCAACTGACATCGCCGCTCGTCTGCTGGGTGCCGTCGTCTCGAAGCGCTAGCTTGCGCTCTCGAAAACTACTCCGCATGGGGCGCACATGATCTGCAAAGATCCCTTGCCCCATGCGTTTGCCTCGCATTTTGGGCAGGTGAATTTTACGCGCTTGCCAGACAAAGGCGGAGCGGCTTCCTCGGTTTCGCCAGCATCCTCGCCGCTTTCGCCGTCCTCATTTCTGCGGGGAACGCGTGGTGTCATTATCGGAAAGCGTGCCGTGCAGTCGTACCAGCAGAGCTTAAATCCTCCGTCTATGAGTGCTTGCGCCTCGGCCTCGAACTGTCCGCCGACAATACGATAATGGTCCATGCTTTGGCCAACGGCTTTCCCGCCGGGCGCTCCGGTCGTTGATGGCATTAGCCCAACGGCCTGCATCTTCTGCGACCATTCCTTATTGTGGTAGCTAGTTCGCGATGGCGTGCCAAAATGCTGTTGCCACAAATGGCACATTTCATGGACGAGAACTTCAAGCGCCTCGATGTCGTCTTTGCGGACGAAGAAAATCGGGCTCATCGCGATCTCGTCTGTCTTACGATCTTCCTCTGCGCGGTGAATGAACCGCCCTGGCGAGTAATACCCCATGACCCGAGGTCCCTTGCGCTGTAGAGTTATGAGGCAGGGAGGAAGCTCGCCTCCGAACAGCGTCGTGTTGAAGTGATCGTAAGCGGCTTGTAGGTCGCTGTACGTTTCTTGCGTAGGCGTGCGCTGTTCGGATGGCATGTCGTTCTCGTTTGTAATGTACATTACAGTTTGTGCGGCCGTGCCGCGCTTAAGAGGCTTGCTGCTCGCGTATTAGCATCACGCAGGCCGCGAGATAGTTGATCGATCCCAGCAGTTCGAAGACCGCAGCGTTGCGATGGCCTCGCGCAACCATGCCCATTGCTTCCTGGGCTTTCTTCGCGGCTTGCCCGGCAGCAAAGCCGGGGCCGTACATGCGCCCAAGCTCCATGATCGGCTGGCGGTCAAATGGGCGGCCGTTGGCGTGGCGCTCCTTGCCTTTGCCGCGCGACGCCTGCGCGTGTGCATCCGCGAGCACGCGGACTAGACTGTCATATGTCGCGTCGTCGTTCTGGGCCGGTGCCTGCGTTTCTACGCTCTGGATCGGTTCCTGCGTTTCGACGTAGCTGATGCTGCCGGGCCTCGTGGGAGCATCGACCCATTTCCCAACGCGAGCGTAAGGCTCCCGAACGAAGCGCTGCTCGCGAACGAGGTCGTGCGGCGGCTCTGTGGGAGTGTCCGGATTGACCCACTCTCGAACGAGGTCGCACGGGCTCGGGTGTGGCCCAACACCCGCGCGGCCGTCGAAAAAGTAGGCACGCTCTTCTCCATCCTTCCAGAACCACGTCGCGTCTTTGTTCCGCTGCATCGGGCCGACGCAATTGCCTTCCCGATTGAGATACCATTTGCCTGCTTCGATACGCATTTTCGTTTCCTCCTGCGATGATTGCGCTGATGCCGGGCGGCGTTAGATGTCGTCGCCCGGGTAGTCCGCTCTGGTTTCGAGGATTTCGCCCGTCTCAAGGTCGAAGCCGGTTTGCTCTGCGGGCTCGCGCTCGGGATCGAGTTCAAGCGGCTGCTGGACGGGCTGAACGGCTCTAAGTGCCGCCGCTGCGCCGCCGCGCGTCTTCGGGCCTGCCGGTGCCTTCGTCGTCGTCGGCGGCGTCGTCTCGACGGCTTCGCCATCGATAGTCACGGCGTCGTCGGGACGTTCGGCCGCTTGGTGCAATTTCTCATTGCTCGACGGCAGATATTTCGAGAGGCGGCGGAATACGGTCTTGCGCGCCATTTCTTCCCAATCCGTACCCCAAGGCGTCGACTTGATCTTACCGGCCTGAAAGGCTTTCCAACCATCAGAGCGGTCGCGAATGCGATTGATCGCTGCGACTGACATAACCTCGTGAACGATGCCGCCTTCCTTCAATTCGGCCATCGCATAGACGACGCGCGGCTCGCCGCGTTCGGCGTCGTGGTCGATCTCGTGCGTGATCGGCTCGAGCAGGTTCGTCGGCCGGTGCCTGAAGACATCGCCCTGCCGCACAACTTCGACAACGATCCCTTTAAGCTCGCCGCTCTGATACGCGAGCTTGAGCAAGCCGCGTATCATCGGGCGGTACTGAGCTTCGCCGTTGTAGTCGATGACAAGCGCGGCCTCGCGCCCGTCCAGAATAAGCCCGTCTGCTGCGGCCTTTGTGCAGGCTGCAAGCAACGACTGTGGGTTCCTCACGCGGTCGATGTTGCGCGTGAGTGCGATTGCTGTCTGGGCCGTTCGCACGAAGCGGTCGGCCGTAATATGGCCCGGCAACGCCTTGCTAAATTCCGGGGCCATTTTCACGAGGGCATTGCGAAGTGTAGCTTGACGCTGGTCAGCGGTTGCAAGCGCGGTTGAATTGCTCATTGTCGATCTCCACGAGGACGTTGATTGCTCGGTCTTTGAGACGGGCGGGCGCGTCGGCCGCGACCTTTTCGAGAAATTTTTTTGCTATGGTTAGGTCCGATTTTCCGGACCGGCGAAAGAAGTGTGCGGCCTCCCAATAAAGCCGCGTCTGGACGGAGAGCTTCACGCTGAAAGCTCCGTATCGAGTGCTGACGGGGCTTCAGTCAGGCGGTAGGCCCAACGCTTGAAATCAAGCTCTTGGACGCCTTGGCCGTAGGCGGGCCATGAGTTCGAGCGCTGGCACACAGCGTAAGTTTCGAGCGAGCGGCGAATGATGGCGCGGCCTTCCTCGACGATTGCCGGGGGTAGCTCGTAGATCCCGAACGCGTAGGGGCTCGTTTTCTCCCATGCGAGAAACACAAATCCGTCGACGTTCTGCCCGAGCGCACGCCAGCCGTCTGAATAGAATGCTTCCTGCGCGTGGTAGCCGTAGTTGGTGACGCTCTTAGCGAACGCGTCGGGGTGTGCGCTGACGGTCGATTTAACGTCGACCATGACGCTGAGGTCGGGGCGGTAAAGATCCGGGCGGCAACGGCAGAGCAGGCCGGTTTCCTCGTCGACCCAATAGCCAGACGTTTCGATGGTCGCGTTTTCGTTGGTGACGATGCCGCTGACGAATGCGTCAGCATGCACGGCGTCGCGAATAGCGAGAGCGCTGTCGTAATCGCCAGATGTCAGCAGCAGCTTTCCGTCGATGCCGCAGACTTCGGCAAGGTCTTTCCACTTGTTGCCGCGACGGTCTTCGGGACCGCGCACGACTTTCTTCTCGAACAGGTTCGGCTCAAGAATGGCAAGGTGACAAGCTTCGCCAATGTCGAAAGCCGTCGATTCCTTGCGCTCTCCGAACTTGAAATGAGCCGGTGACTTGGTGTGTATCGTCCAAAGGCCGGACTTGGAAATGCCTGGGCCTGAATGATACGCCTCGTTGGGGATGCCCGCATAAATGCCGGGCTTAATGTCGTCCTTGACTTTTTGGGCTGATGCCATGCGATGCGCCTTTCGTTGCGGTGCGTTGCGATAAGAGCAACACTACGGGCAACAGAGCGCACGCGTCAAGGCGGCCGATGCGATTTTAAAAATAAATCACATCGCCCGTTGACGGAAACACATCGTTAATGCTTTTATCGCAACGATTAGCCGGTGCAGCGGCTTTGCGGTGGGCCGCTTGAGAAGTCCCAATAAACCCGCGAATCCCTCTAGGAACTGCACGCTTTTTAATTTGCTCGGCAGCGGGGCGCGCCAGCAAGAGAAGGCCGGTAACTCAGTTGCGGGAGTTACCGGCCTTCCGTGTTTTATGGAATGATCGTCAGAATTGGCGTCGCTGTTTGCAGGTCAAATTCCTTGACCTTGCCGTCAATCGTGACGACGCGCGCCTCGCCGGTCTTCCTGGCGCGCTCGATCTTGGCGAGGATTTGATCGCCCGCGAAGTTCCGGCAGATAGACAACGCACCTATCGAAGTAGGCTCAACGTCATCGGTGTGGCTGAACAATACAAGCGCATCATCCATGACGGTCAACGGTCCAGTCAGCGCACGAATCTGCGCAGCGAGAACACGCGGGACCGCATCAATCGCAGACTGCGCTCGCTCGATCACTGAATGCGGCAACGGTCGCGGCTCCGGTAGGCGCTCGATTTGGCCGTGCTCATTGATCGTTGCGACGAGCAGTATCGGCGTGAACTCGCCGTCGATGGTTACGCCCGCATGTTTCAAAACTTCGCTGACTGGTGCGCCGATAAATTGAGCGATGGCGGCGGCTTCATCCCTCTGCATTCGTCTTTGACCTGTCAGCATGCGCGACACGGCGGATGGGTCCATGCCATGCTCGCGAGCGAACGCCCTATAAGACGTTCCCTTCTGAGCGAACCGTGTGCGAAACCACTCGCTGTCGACGTGCGCTGTATCTGACATCGGCCTATACGCGACTCCCTATGATGCGCCTTCATGTTGCATTTATCGCAACAACTTGCAAGTGGCATATACCCCCCTTTAATAAATGCGGCGCGTTGCGCTCGATGCTTGACGATGCGAGAAGCGCAACGTATGTTGCGAATATCGCACTACTTTGAATGGTCAAGCTCGTGAAACACCCCCTAGAAAACTCAACGCCGTGGCGACGCGTTTTTCATAAATTTGGCTTGTCGCAGTCGGCATTTGCCAGAGAGATTGACAGGCATAGATCCAAGGTTAGTCGCGCCCTTAAGGACGAAGAAGGACTAATTAACGGTCGTGACCAGAAACATCTGCTTGCGGTTGCCAAAAAGCTAAAGGTCGTACTGACATCGCGCGATCTGACGCCGGGGGGCAAATGACCTCCGCGCCGCGTCTGACTCTACAACAGCAGGCCGAGTTCGTTGAGGCCCTTGTGATGCGTTGTCATCCCTACAATGGAGGCAACGCGGGTCCGGCATTGCTATCGCTCGAACTCGTCGACGTCGAAATTATGCGCGAGCTTGCGGCACGGCTCAAGCGCATGGCTCCGCATGAACCTGACATCAAGCGCATGGTGGTCGGCCGATGATCACGCTGCGCCCTGATCAGGATGACGTTCGCGCGAAGCTCCGCGTTGCACTGCGCGAGAACGCGTCGGTGCTGACCTATGCGCCGACTGGCTTCGGTAAGACCGTTCTCGCGGGCGCATTGATCAAGAGCATTTTCGAGGCGAAGAAGCGCGTAATCTTCTGCGTCCATCGCGTCGACCTGATCACGCAAACAGCGAAGACGTTCTATAAATTCGGCATCCCGTTTTCTTACATCGCTGCCGGGCATCATCTAAATCCTCATCATCGCGTCTTCATCGCCTCTATCGCGACACTGAAAAATCGCCTCGGGAAAATTCCCGCTGGTTACGTCATGGTCGATGAAGCCCACCTGAGCATGGCAAGCGGATGGGCGAAAGTCGCGCTGCACTACAAGGCCGAAGGCGCGAAGCTTATCGGCCTGACGGGATCTCCGGAGCGCTTAGACGGCAAGCCGCTGGGCGACGTGTGGGATACGATGGTCATGGGGCCGTCTGTCCGGTGGCTGATCGAGAACGGCCACCTGTCGCGTTACCGTGCGTTCTCTCCTGCCGGGCTCGATCTGAGCGGCTTACGCACGCGAGGCGGCGAATACGTCTCGTCGGATCTCGATAGCCTCATGTCAGGCAAGGGCGTTCTCGCAAACGCCGTGAAGCATTGGAAAAGCAAGGCGCTCGGCAAGCGCACTATTGCATTCTCGCCGTCCATCGAAAGCGCCGAACGTCTGGCCGCTGAGTTTCGCGCCGCTGGTGTGATGGCCGTTGCGCTCGATGGCGAGACGCCGCAAGCGGATCGACGCGCCGCGTTCATCGGCTTCGCTGACCGGCAGATAGACATCATCGTCAATTGCCAACTCTTCTGCGAGGGCTTCGACCTCGCGGCGCAAGTCGACCGGCCGGTGACGATTGAATGCGTGCTTGATAACTCGCCAACGCAATCGCTCGCGCGGCATTTGCAGAAGCACGGTCGCGGACTTCGCCAGGATGGGACCGGCGTCCCTCATATCCTGATCGATATGGTCGGCGGCTTTGCCAAGCCGAACCTGGGCCTGCCCGACGAAGAACGCGAATGGTCGCTCGAAGGGCGCAAGCAGAAGAAGCGCGAAGCTGAATTGCTCGTCTGCCCGTCATGCTTCGCCGCGCATCAGCCTGCCGCGAAGTGTCCGGAGTGCGGCCACGTCTACGAGAAGAAGCGTGCCACGGTCGGCCCGCGTGAGATCGAAGAAGTCGACGGCGAATTGCAAGAGGTCGACGTTGAAGCGATCCGCCGCGAACGCAAGCGCGAACAGGCGGAAGCGAAGACGCTAGACGCTCTGGTCGCGCTCGCAACTGCGCGCGGATACAAGCGGCCGGAAGCATGGGCCGCTCACATTTACACGGCGCGACAAGCTAAGGGGGGCAGGGTCGGCGTATGAAAATACCAAACCAGATCTTGAAGGAAGAAGCGCGGCGCTTGTTGGATTACCGCGACGGCATGCTGTACTGGCAGCATTCTGCATCTGGACAGAGAAACGGCGGGCGCGCGATCACTTGGCGCAAGTCGCAAGAGGGTCGCAAGAAACCTTTCGTGCGTCTCGGCGGCAGTTTTTTCTCCGCTCACTATCTCGTCTGGAACTGGCACCACGGTATCACGCGGAATATGATCCGGTTTGCTGACGGAAATTCGGATAATTTTAGGATTGAAAATCTGGTCGAGGCGCGCGCGGAAATTCTTGCGACCCTCTTGCGACCTGTAAAACATTCCTGCCCATGCTGCGAACAAAGCGTTCCGCAGCCGACTGTCGACATCATCGCGCACGCTGCAGGTTTGTCGCCGCTGCAAGAGTCAATCTTGCGCGCGGTATGGTCTGGGAAGGGCCGCGCGGTGCAGCCCGAAACAATCTTTAACGAGATGTACGCGGACGATCCGGACGGCGGTCCGAGCGCGTCAAAAATGTATGCGGCTTTCAAGGTGGCGCTCTGCCATCTGAGGGAGAAGTTAGTTGGAACTGGCGTATCGATTGAAAATGTAGGCTATCGCCAAGGCTATCGCTTGGTGATGAACGAAACAGGGGGACTAAATGGCGGGTTATCTCAACAAGGTGCAGATCATCGGGAACGTGGGGCAAGACCCTGACTTTCGCGATGTGAGCACAAGCCAGCGCGTTGCGAATTTTTCAATCGCAACCACGGAAAGCTGGAAGGATAAGGCAACCGGCGAGAAAAAAGAGCGGACGGAATGGCATCGCGTCACGGTCTGGAACGACGCTCTCGTGAAGGTCATCGAGAAGTACGTCAAGAAGGGCAGCAGGATTTACGTCGAGGGCGCGCTGCAAACGCGCAAGTGGAAGGATAAGCAGGATATCGAGCGCTCTACGACGGAAGTCGTTTTGTCCGGCTTCAACGGCAGCCTGATCCTGCTGGGCGATAACGGCGGCGGGCGCGGCATGTCCGATCCGAACCAAAACGCCAGCAGGCCGCAAGCTCCGCAAGATCCGGCTCAGGTCGGCATCGACGACGAAATTCCGTTCTGAGGTGGCGCATATGATTCTGTCCGCTCAAACAATCAGGGCGCTGCGTCCTGTCGAGCCGTTCGTCGAGCGTAGCGTCGTGCGTGGTCGTAGCTACGGCTTGTCTGTCGCTGGCTACGATATTCGTATCTGCGAAACCCTGTACCTTGCGCCGGGTGCCTTCTCGCTCGCTTCGAGCATTGAGCACTTTGACATGCCGGCCGATGTGCTTGCGCTGGTCAAAGATAAAAGTTCTTGGGCGCGGAAAGGGCTTTCCGTTTTCAATACGGTGATCGAGCCGGGTTGGAAGGGATACTTGACGCTCGAACTTAAGAACCAAGGGGATCAGGTTTTGCGCATCGATAGCGGCGACCCTATCGCGCAAATTCTGTTCTATCGCTTGGACGCTCCGAGCGAAGCGCCTTACTCTGGCAAGTACCAGAACCAAGAAGCCGGGCCGCAAGGCGCGCGGCTTGAAGGCGAGGCATGACGTGACAGAAGGCGATCTTATGCGCCGACTGCAAGCCCGCGCGTCGCAACTCGGCGCGCGGCTTTTCCGTCAGCAGGTCGGCATGGCTTGGATTGGCCGCGTCGAGCAGGGCTATCCCGGTCGGCTCGTTACGCTCGGCTCGGGTGACGTTGTGATACGCAAGGCGCGGCCCTTCCGTGCTGGCGTCGAAGGAATGTCGGACCTCGGCGGGTGGGTGCCGGTCGTTATCACTCCCGATATGGTCGGGTCGACGGTCGCCGTTTACGCGCAAGTCGAAGTGAAGACGGACAAGGGCCGGGCGTCTCCTGAGCAAGTCGCGTGGATCGATGCTGTATCGAAGGCGGGCGGGCGAGCAGGCATCGCCCGCAACGATGAAGACTTGGCGGGAATATTGGCATGATCTCAGACACCGATCTGATCCGGCGCGAAGTCTCGCTTGCGGAAACAGCGGAGCGCTTCGGCGTTCCGCTGGTGAAGGACGGCGACGAGTGGGTTGCGCCGTGCCCGTTCCACGAAGAGGATACGCCTTCGTTTACGATCTTCCACGGACGGGATCGCGTGCAGCGGATGCACTGCTTCGGCTGTGGCGCGAAGGGCGACGTTCTCGATTTTGTCCGGCAGATTAAACGGGTCGATCTCCCTGGCGCGATCAGCATTCTGAAGGGCGAGGCGGCGGGGCCGAACATCGCGCCGCGTCACGTCGAAGTGCGAGACGTGTATGCCGGTATCGTGCCCGTCGATCCGGTCGACGAGATCGAGCCGGGCAAGCGAGTGACGCTCTACAATCCAAAGCGCGCTGGCACTGAGCGCGAAGTCGGGTCGTTCGTGCCGTCGATGATATTCCCGTATCGTCGCGAAGACGGTTCGCTATTCGGCTACGTGTTGCGCCATGATCTGCCGGACGGCAAAAAAGAAACGCCGATGGTAATGTGGGTTCGCTTGCCGAACGGACGCGAAGGGTGGTGCCGCTTTCCGTTCCCAAAGCCGCGCCCACTGTACGGGCTCGAAGCGATGGGCGACGGGCAAGTGATCGTTGCGGAGGGCGAGAAGTGCCGCGATGCTCTGGTGAAGGCGACGGGCCGCGCTGTCGTGTCGTGGGCTGGCGGCACAGAGGGCGCAAAGCATACGGATTGGACGCCGCTAAAGGGTCGTAGCGTTATCGTTTGGCCTGATTCTGATGCGCCGGGCCGGGGCACAGGGGACGGCATCGCAAGCTTATTGCTTGAGCAGGGCTGCAATGTCCGCGTTATGGGCCGCAAAAAATAAACGAGCCGCAGCATGGATCATTCCGCGCTGCGGCCCACTTACCGGTTTGCCTTGATTACATAGGCCATCAATGACACCCCCCTTTGAGGCGAAGCCTATGCCGCTCTGCACGGACGATCAAAACCATGTTTCACCTATCCACCCTGGCCGGATAGGTTGAGAGAAGCCGCCTCAAGGGTGTTCTCTGTCTCAACTATCGCGGGGCAATGGTTGTCGCGGTTTCATCATGGAGAACCGCACAATGACAATCCGTCTCGATCTGCCAAGCATGCGCGCGCTATTTCCGAAAGCTCCGGAAGCGGTGCTTAAGGATTTCATCGACAAGCAGGATTCGATACTTGGTCCGGCTGGCATCAACCACACGCGCAACCGGCTGAAGTTTTTCTTCGCGAACATCGAGCACGAGGTCGACGGGTTCACGATCAAGAACCTGACGGAGAATATCAATTACACGGCGGCGCGCATGGCCGCAGTTTGGCCGAACCGTTTCGAGAACGCGGACGCTGTGCGTGCGAAGTACGGCACTAAAAGCGGCTGGCAGAAGCGCGCCTTCGACGACATCTATGGCAACCGGATGGGCAACCGTCCCGGCTCCGACGATGGCTCTCGCTTCATCGGGCGCGGTGGGCCGCAGATCACTGGGCGCGACGGTTACGCGAAAGTCGGCGCACTGGCTAAGCTGCCGCTTGAAGACAAGCCCGAGATTGCCGCGAAGTACGACAATCAGGCGGCAGTGTCGGCGGCGTTCTGGACGTGGAAGAAGATGAACGCCAAAGCCGATACCGGCGACTTCATCGGCTGCGTGCGGCTATGGAACGGCGGCACAAACGGGCTTGCTGATCGACGCGCGCGCATGGCCGGTAACGAGGCCATCATTAATCGCCTGCCGGGCTCGCCGCCAACGTCGACACCCGGCAAGGACGTGATCGACGCGGCGACGGAGAAGGAACGCAGAGCAATCGCCGCTGGCGGCGGTGGTTGCGTCGTGGGCGGGGCCGCTGAGGGCGTGAAGCAAACCGGCGTCGCCTCAGAAAGCAGCCTGCCGAAGTTCGTCACTTATCCGCTCATTGCGACCGGCGTCTGCATCGTTCTCGTCGCTGCGGTGCTGATCATCAAGAAGCGCAAGGACATTTTCAAGAACTGGTACTGACGGCGAGCGGGCTGGAAACGACATCGAGCCATTTCCAGCCCGCATATTTATCTCCCGCCTGCCGCATGTGAGTGTAGCGCTGAAGCGTTTGCCATGAGCGGTGCCCTGATACGGCGGCGGCGCGCGGAATAGACGTTCCGATCTCGAACAGTCTGGACACTCCGTCGTGCCGTAGGTCGTGAAAGTGCAAGTCTTCGATCCCCAACAATTGGCACGTGCGGGTGAAGTTCGCGCTGATCGATCTGGCTGAGTAGGGAAAAATCCGCTCTCCCTTTTTCGGCATGGCTTGAATGATGCGCAGCGCGGGCTCAGGAAGATCGCACCAAACATTATTTCCGATCTTCTCGCCCGGGTTTTTCATGTCTCGCACCATGACGCGCGAGCCCGGCACGTCCAAATCCTCCCAACGGATGCGGGTCAATTCCTCCTGCCGCCGCGTCGAGAACAGCGCGAACGCGCACACGTAGTGCATAGGGCATGAACGCGGGCGGCGACGGTGGCGCTCCTGGTAATGCGTCAGCAGCGTCTCGAGTTCGTCGAGCGTCGGGCGGCGGTCGCGTTCTTGTGACTTGCCGGTGTATCCGAGCCGCTTGCCTACGGTGAAGGCGTCCTTCATCGCCTGGGCGTCTAAACGGTATCCCCAAGCCGGGCCTGCTATCGCGAAGACTGCCGCCAAGTGGCTGAGATAGTTCGCGACGGTTTGAGGCTTCCTGCCTTTCGCGAGTTCCTTCGATAGCGCGACAATATCTGACGACTGGATCAGGTGGCATTCCTTCGCGGCGATGCTGTAGGACTTGATTGCCTTAAGAACCTGGGCCTTCGTGCGGCCGATCTCCTTGGCGCTGTCGGTCGTGTATTTGTCGATGGCATCCGCCAGCGTGACCTTTGACGCGTTCGCGCGCTCGATCTCGCCGGGACGCGCAAGCTCGCCTTCGCGCTTCTCAATCCAGGCAACAGCGGCGGCGCGTCGCTCGAATGTCTTGCTCTCCCGGTGTATGACGGTCCCGGCACGCTTCAGAATGATCTTCGCCATGAACGCAGTCGTGCCATTACTGCGGGGGCGAACTAGGATGGTTCCCATTGCGGTATTACAAAGCTCCCTCGGTATTACCTTGTAATATTACCGGATTAGAAACGGGGTGCAATGATGTGAAAACAGCATCAAAGAGCACGGTTAACAGCAACATGCGCAACGGATTTCATCGGGAATGTCAAATAATTCAGCGATTTCAGCGCATCACCGATTCAGTATCGCACCCATGATGGA